>JALOPN010000209.1 GCA_025453875.1 Gemmatimonadaceae bacterium
CCGGTCTGCACGTCGAGCAGGTTCTCGCCGACCAGTTGCAGCGAGAGATCCCCGCGCAGTTCGCGGGTCACCGTGGCACCGAGACGCGTGACGCCGGGATAGCGCATCCAGAACTGACGCAGCGCGCCCCCGACGAACTCGCCGGACGGACGACGTGAGCTCGCGTACGCCTCGGCGGCGGCGAGGCGATCGTAACCGATCCAGTCCTCGACGCGCGTTGTCCGCGCCTGCAAGGCCCAGCCTGCATGTGCGAGCTGCGCGGTCAGCCCATACGTCCGCGCGGGTACATCGAGCACACGATCACCGACCCGCAGTTCTCCGGTGTAGCTGCGTCGCACCGCGTCGACACGACTGTCCACCGTGGCGAACGTGGCGTGCAGCGCCATCGGACCACCGCGCACACTGGCGGCGAGTTCCCAACCGCGGTTGCTGATGGCCCCGACGTTTTGCAACTGATACGCCAGATTGCGTTGCAGCGGATCGCCCGGGCGCGGAGGACCGCCTGGCTGCGGCGATGATTGCAGTACCGTGACCGGCTGCACGAGTCCGGTCGCGCGCTGATCGAACCGGGTGATGTGCAGCGCCGCTCGCGTACCGGCGTGCACATCGATGCCCACTTCCGTGCCGGCCTGTTCCTCCGCTTCGAGCGAAGCATTGGCGAGCAGCGTGGCGTTCGAGATGGTGCCAGCGCCGATCGTGGCCCGCGGCGGGCGAATGCCCTTGCCGTACGCGGCGCGCAGCTTCGTACTCACGGGCTCGGCATCAAACACGACGGCGGTGCCGAGCATCGGCAACACCGACACCAGCGCACGCTCGGTGAAGCCGGCACTACGTTCGACCCGTGTGCCGGCCGTGACGTACCATCGTTCGCGCCAGTCGGCGTCGAGTTGCGCCACGGCCCCATTCGTCTGTCGCCAGACGGTGGCGAGTGTACTCGTCGCCGCCTCGACCATCGGGCGCGGGCGCGCGAGCACGAGATTGCTCGTGGCTTCACGTAACAGCGCGTGTTCGGTGCTCAACGTGAGTGTGCGCCGCCACTCGTCGCCGCGCCACGTGGCGGCGCTGCTCGCACGTCCCGAGACGCGCATGGCGCTGCCTTCCGCCGCTCGCAGTGCAGAGTCGGCCGACGATGGCAACGGTGACGGACCCGCCGTCGTGCCGTCCAGCGCGTACGCGTCCAACCCGATCGTGGCACGATGGGTCCATCGCTGGTCGGCATGCAGCGTGCCCGTCACGCCGGTCGTGACCTGACGCACCGACTGGCGGGGCGACCGATCGAGTGCAAGGCGTCGGGCCAGCGAATCGAGCCACCGTTCGGCGCGCGCCGGTGGCAGTACGCGTCGCAGCGAATCGGGGAGCGTCAGTCCGCTCTGCATGGCCGCGAGCAGCAGTGGATTGCTGCTCGTGGCGGCATCGGCGACGACCGCGCGCAGCGTGCCTTCGAGGACGTGGCGCGTGCCGAGCGCACGTGCGCGCACGCTCGCGGTCAGTTGTCGACTGTCGCCATCGGGTATGTACGCGCCGGCGCGACTGAACGACGCGGTGCCGAACACGGCACGCGCGGTCGAGCCGCGCTGCGCGCTCACAACGTATTCATCGCTCAGCGTGGACGCGGCACCGTAGGCGCTGTTGAGCGCACCGGCGCGCGCACGCACCGACACACCAGGTGCACTCCCGACGCGCGTGGGAGCACGCGTGACGATCTGCACGACACCACTGATCGCGTCGGTACCGTACAGCGCAGCGCCTTGCGGTCCGCGCAGCACCTCGAGCCGATCGATCGATTCGGAGGGGAGATGCGCGACGACGAGCGGGTTCGCCACTTCGATGCCGTCGACGTACACCTTGGGCAGACTCACGCTGAACGAACTCGCGCCGCGCACACTGCCGTATCGCGCCGTCAGCGCCATGGGCGCCTGCGACCACACCCACACGCCGGGCACCGCGCCGTTGAGGAACTGCGCGACATCGCCGCTGCCGCGTCCATCGAGCGCGTCGGCCGATACCACGCCGAGCGCGGTGGTGAGGCCACGCTGCGCCGCGCCGTTGACGGTGCCCGTGACCACGACGCGCTCGAGAGACGCCGCGCGAATGGTGGGAACTGGCCGACGTGCAACACGCGGTGTCGGCGCGAGCACCACCAGCGAGGCACCCGCGACCCGCGGCGCCACGTCGAAGGGGGCCGTCAGTGCCGACAGCAGCGCACCGAGCGGTGCGCGTGATGCCTCGAGACATACGCGCGTGTCGAGCACCAACGAGGCATCCGACCACGACAGGCGCACCCCGGAGGTGGCGGCCACGCGATCGAGTGCGTCGCGCAACGTGAGTTCGCCGCCGCGGACCGTGATGCGTTGATCGAGTGGCGCGGGCCACGCGGCATCGACGAGGGTTGGTGGCGCACACGTCTGCGCGTGCACACGCGACGGCAGCCCGCTCACCACACCGCACAGCAGCGTGAGGAGGAGGGCACGGCACCGACGCGTGGACGACGCGCGCCGAGGCTCAGCGCGCGGTGTCACGCGTCAGTCGGACGGTGTCGCCGCGCAGCATCGCGCGCGCGCCGAGCGAGAGCGCGATGGCGTTCACGGCGACCGTTGGTGCTTCGTTGGTGAACGTCGCGGTGACGCGTCGCTCGGCAAAGGCGTCGTCGTGCTCGAGCGTGAGTCCATACCATCGCTGCACCATCGTCCGCACGAGCGACATGGGCGCATCGCGCAGGATCAGCTCCCCGCGTGTCCACGAAAACGTTTCAGCGGTGTCGACGGTGACGCGTTCCGGCGTGTCCGCCGTCCCGCGCAGCGTCGCGGCATCGCCCGCCAGCAGCTCAAGGGACTGACCGCTGGGGCGTCGCGCGTCGACGCGCACGCGACCACTCGCGACGGCGACATCCAACTGGCCGTCGGCGTGCGTGCGCACGGAGAACGCGGTGCCGAGATCGACGACGTTCGTGCCCGCCGCGCGAACCGTGAACGGGCGGTCGTCATCGCGGGAGACGACGAAGTAGCCATCGCCCTCGAGCGTCACGACGCGCGATGCAGCGCCGTAGCCGTCGGCCACGGTGAGGACCGACGACGGCCCGAGCACGACTGCCGTGCCATCGGACAGCGTGAGCGAATCGATCTGACCGGGCGTCGTGCGCACGGTGCGGCTCGCGAACGTCTGCGGCGCGACATCGGGCGTGCTGGTCGTTTGCCGCCACCATGCACTCGCCACGATCACACCGAGGCCAGCCGCGGCCGCCAGCGCCCAGGTCCACTGCGTGCGCGTGCGGCGCTGCGGCAACGGACGCACCGAGGGGTCCACAGTCGTCGTGCCGCGTCGCGCGAGCACGCGGGCCAGCGCCGCTTCGGTGTCGATCGGTGTACGGAGTTGTGACGCGACCCGGTTGGCCGTGCCGTTAACGCGCTCGATGACCGCGGCGTCCTCCGGGTGCATCGCCAACCACGCCGCCACCTGCGCCGCCTCGGCCTCGGCACTTTCGCCGGCGAGGAAGCGCCCGATGGCGTCCCAGTCTGGGGCGCCGGAAGGCGGCGGGGTCGGAGTGGTGGACATATGCACGGACTACACGGGAGTGCGCCGGTCCCCTAGGTCGAGCCGGCACCGGGGGTGAGAATACCCCCGGTTGGCGGCAACAGCCAGCCGCCGACGATACACTACTCACCTCATGACGCCCACCGCCGCATGCTGATGGACATCGATCGCGACACCATCGTCCGCCTCGCGGCGGGCGATGACGCGGCGTATGCGGCCGTCTTTCGTGCGTGGTACGCGCCACTCGTTCGCTTCGTGGAGGCGCTGCTGCGCGAGCGCGACGAGGCCGAAGAGGTGGTGCAGGAGGTGATGCTGGAGCTGTGGCATCACCGAGCCACGCTCGACCCCGATCGACCGGTGCAGGCGTGGCTCTTTCGCGCCGCGCGGAATCGCGCGCTGAACGTCGTACGGCATGATCGCGTCCGCGAGCGCACGGCGCCAACCGTGGC
>JALOPN010000410.1 GCA_025453875.1 Gemmatimonadaceae bacterium
CCGCCATTCTCGCGGGGCACGTCATCGCGCTCCGGGTAGCTCGTCGCGGGTCGCAGCGTGGTCCACTGCGCCCCGTCGAGTGCCGCGATGAAGTCACGCTCGTTGAACGCCTTCACCCAGGTGGGCAACGTGTCCGCGTAGTAGCTGCTGGTGACGAAGCGCCCGTCGGTGGAGTACCAGTACGCCGCCTGCTGCGCGCGTCCCATGGGCAGGATCGCCCCACGATCCTTGCGCGACACCGAGAGTCCGCGCGTCCACTGGTCGCGATCACGCATCCAGTCGACGAGTGCCGTGCCGCGGAACCGCCACGGCGACGCGCCACCACCGCGACCGCCGTCGATGAGCGGCGACTGCGGATCACCCACACCGACCTCGTTGCGCACGATGTTGGTGTGGCGCGGAAAGCGCCCCGAGCCGAGGGTGGCGTGCCCCGGTGCCGTCTCGGTGGTCGCGTGATCATGGAGCGCGTTGGTGAAGAACGCGCCGCGATCGAGCAGTCGCTTGAAGCCGCCCGTGAACTCCGACTCCCACCGCACGAGATAGTCGGGACGCAGCTGATCGACGGTGAGCAGCACCACGAGTTGCGGCTTGGCCGAGGCGGCGAGCGCGGCGCTCATGACGCACGCGGTGGCAACGTGGCGCGGACGCAGTCGCGCGCGAAGCAGAGTCGGTCGCATGCCAGCAAATCTAGCGAGCGCGACCGACCGCGCGGTGGTGCGCCGTGTGGCGCGATACCGAGGCGTGACGTGACGATTCGTCGGCGGTTCCGTTCGTGCCTCGCCTGCGTCGCCGGATCGACGCAGCCGAACGGACACCACCCCACCGGCGAACCGTCTCGTCACGGTGCACGCGGCCGAAGCCGGCGAGCACACACATCCGTGAGGCGATCGGAGTGGCGCCAATATGGGGCGCGCACCGCACTTGCGCCAGCGTGATGTGCACAACGCGACGTGCGGACGGCGTGTGCTCCGTCCGCGCGACATCACCGCGTGTGCGACGCGCTACTCGCCAACCAGCGCCGCTTCGAGAATCGCGAGACCCGCCTGCAGTTCGTCGCGCGTCATGATCAGCGGCGGCAGCAGTCGGATGGTGTGTTCACCAGCGCTCACCAGCAGCAGCCCGTTGGCGAAGGCGCGCCCGATCACGGCGGCGGCCGGTTCGTGCGTGTCGACACCGAACATGAAGCCCATGCCACGCACCGCGCGGATCTTCCCGGTGCGCTGCATGAGTGCCGTGAGCTGCCCGTGCAACCAGCACCCCGTCTCGCGCACGTGCTCGAGCAAGAGCAATGCCGGATCGGACAGCCGATGCACCACGTGCTCGGCCACCGACGCGACGAGCGGCCCACCGCCAAACGTCGTGCCGTGATCGCCTGGTTGCACCGCACCCGCCACCGGCTCGTTCACGAGCACGGCACCAATCGGCAGGCCGTTGGCGAGCGGCTTCGCGACGGTCAGCATGTCGGGCACGAGGTCGAGGCCCTCATACGCGAAGAAGTGCCCCGTGCGTCCGAGCCCGCACTGGATCTCGTCGAGGATGAGCAGCACGTTGCGCTCGCGCGTGAGGTCACGGAGCGCGCGCAGGAACGACGGCTCGAGCACGCGCACGCCGCCCTCGCCCTGGATCGGTTCGACGATCACGGCGCACACCGTTTCCGGATCGAGCACGGCGCGCAGTTCGTACGGCGCACACCGTTTCCGGATCGAGCACGGCGCGCAGTTCGTCGAGATCGCGTTCCACGATCTGTACGCCCGGCATGAGCGGCCGGAACGGCTGGCGATAGCTCGGCCGATCGGTCGCCGCGAGCGTGCCCGGCAGGCGACCATGGAACGCGCCGCGCAGCGCGACAATGCCGGTCTTCTCCTCGTGTCCCTGCGCACGTGCCCAGCGGCGCGCAAACTTGAACGCGGCCTCGTTCGCCTCGGCACCCGAGTTGCAGAAGAACACCTTGCTTGCGAACGACCGCTCCACGAGCCACTCGGCGAGCCGTTCGCCGGGAGCGGTGCGGTAGAGATTCGACGTGTGAATGAGCCCGGTCGCGAGGGCGTCCTGGATGACACGCGTGACGCCCGCGTCACCGTGGCCAAGCGACGTCACCGCGATGCCCGCCACGAAGTCGAGGTACGCCTTGCCGTGTTCGTCGAAGAGACGCACGCCTTCGCCGCGCACGAAGAGCGGCGCGGCGCGCTTGTACGTCCCGAGAATTCCCTCGGGCGTGGTGGTCGGCGCGGACGATTCGACGGCGGGAACTTCAGGCAGGGTCACGGTAGACACGGCAGGACGCGGCAAGGGGAAACGAATCGAACGACAATGAGAAGGGTCGACCGCTCAGCGGTGCGGCACGAGCGTCGTGCCCGCGTCGCCGCGCACGAGCGCCGCGAGATCACCAATGCGGACTCGGCGTACGCCCTGGGCGACCGCGAGCAACCCCGCCTCGAGCTTGGCGGCCATGCCACCCGCGGCCGTGCCATCGGCAATGAGCGCCTGCGCCTCGTCGGGGGTGATCGTGCCGATGGGCGCACGGTCGCCGTCGAGCACGGCCGGGACGTCGGCCATGAA
>JALOPN010000210.1 GCA_025453875.1 Gemmatimonadaceae bacterium
TTGGCGAGCGCCGCGCTCACGCGGTCGCGACTTTCCTTGACGGCCGTGGCCGCGAGCCCCACGAGCGTCCATTGGGGCAGCCCGTTGGCCACGTGGACTTCGACGGTGACCTCGACGGCGTCAACGCCAAGGACGGCGGCAGATCGGATGGCAGCAAGCATGGGCCATCATGCGTCGCCATCAGTCGCGATGCATCACCGAATCCGCGCGCGCGACATCCTCAGCGCGCACGAGACATGGTCGCGATGACCGCGCGTCGCTCAGCGCGCGTACTTGAACATCAACTCGACGAGTTCGTCGTGAATCGCGTCCGCCTTCGCGGCGTCCTCGCGCACGGCCGACGCGGCGCAATGCTTGAGGTGATTGCGCAGCAGTTCGCGCGACACGGAACGCAGCGCCTCCTGCACGGACGCCACCTGCGTGAGCACGTCGGCGCACCAGCGCTCCTCCTCCACCATCTTCTGCAGTCCGCGCACCTGTCCCTCGATGCGGCGAAGCCGCGTCAGGTTGCGCTGCTTGATGGTCGGATCGACCGCGACAGCGTGCCGCGCCGCCGCGGCCCCGTCCATCACGGCGGCGTCGTCGCCACGCGTCGCGGCAACGTTCGTGGCGCATCCGCACATGCCGACCGCTGGGGTCCCTGCCTTGCCCATGGCCTCATCCCGGTAATGGCGACGCACACGACGCCGCCCTGAAGCATACCCATCCCCCCTATGTGGACACCATGGGGCCGCCCGCCCGGCGATTCACGGTGACCGCGCGCGCGATCACGCCGCAGGCCACTCCGACGGTCACCCCGGATCGGCTACGTTCCTCGCATGCCCGTCACACCGCTTCCGGTCGACACCGCGCAGCACCTCAACGCGCACTTCATCCTGCACCTCGCCAAGGCGCTGCACGCGCACGGCTATTCGGCGCACCGTCTCGAAGAAGCGCTCGGTCATGTCTCGGCGCGCCTCGGGCTCGAAGCGCAGTTCTTCACCACGCCAACGTCGATCTTCGCGGGCTTCGGCCCCCCCGATGCGCAACGCACGCATCTCATGCGGGTGCAACCCGGCGAACCCAACCTCGGCCACCTCTCGCGCCTCGACGGCATCATGTCCGACGTCGTGGACGGGCGTATCACGGCCTCCGAAGGGTCCGTGCGCATCGGACAGCTGCTTGCCGAACCCCCGCGCTGGTCGGGTGCCCAGACGATCATCGCCTTCGTGCTCGCCTCCGCAGGCGTGTCGTGCTTCTTCGGCGTGACGATCTTCGAAGCGTGCGTCGCGAGTGTGCTTGGGCTCGTGGCCGGCCTCTGTGCCCTCACGGCGGGCCGCGTGCGCGGTCTGGCCCCGGTGCTCGAGCCGTTCACCGCAGCCATGGTGGCCACGCTCGCCTTCCTCGTCGCCGGCATTACCGGAGGCGGTAATGCGTACCAGACCACGCTCGCCGGGCTGATCGTCCTCCTGCCCGGGCTCACGTTCACCATCGGTCTCACCGAACTCAGCACACGCCACCTCGCTTCCGGCACCGCGCGCCTCTCCGGGGCACTCGTCACCTTTCTCGGCCTTGGCTTTGGCGTGGCCCTCGGCGCGAAGGCCGGCACCCTGATGGCCGACGCGATTGTCCGCACCGGCGTCGAGTGGGTCGTGATGGCGCCGCGCGTTCCCTGGTGGACCGAAGTGATTGCCGTGATCACTGCGCCACTCTGCTTCGCGGTACTGCTTCGCGCCGACCGTCGCGATGTGTGGTGGATGTCGCGCGATGGGTGAAGAGCTCGGCGCATTCCTCGGCGCGCTGCTCGTGAGTGCCGGCAGCAACCTGCTGGAACGCTTCCGTCGTGTTGCGGCCATGGTCACGCAGGTGCCGGGGCTGCTCATCCTCGTGCCCGGAGGTATCGGCTTTCGCTCCGTCACCTCATTGCTCGGCAACGAGACGGTCGCGGGCATCGATACCGCCTTCCGCGTGGCGCTCGTCGGGATCTCCCTCGCCGCCGGTATCCTCGCCGGCAACGTCGTCACAGGACTCGCGAAGCCCGAGTTCGCCGAGGGCGAGCGCGGCGGCTGACGCGCGATGCGCGAGCGACTACCGACAACGGCAACTGAGCTGGGGAAGACAAACCGAAGAAGAACATCAAGAAAAACGAAGAAGAGCAACGGCAACTGCGGGTGAGTTGCTGTTGCTCTTCTTCGGTTCTTCTTTTCCTTCTTCGGTTCGTCTTCCCTCTACTCAGTTGCTCGGCAGCACAGACCGCCGCTTCAAGCGCCCGCTCAGTACCCGATGCCGAACTGCAGGCCGTACGTATACGCCGTGTTCGCGAGCTTGGGCGTGAACGCGTTCACTCGCCCCTCGACGCGGAACGGCACCGTGCCGTAGCGCTGCACCCAGCCGAGCCCGAGATCGAACATGCCGGCCGTCTTCTGCACTTCCTCGAGTGCGGGGCGATCACCGTTCGGGAAGGGATAAATCGTGGCTGAGCCCTTGAGCGACGTGAACGCGGCGCCAACGCCCGCGCGCAGCGTTGCGCCCTGCTGCAGCGGCATCGCACCGAAGCCGCGGCGATACACGAGACCGGCGGTGCCCAACGTGTTCACGTTGCGCGCGTCGCAGATCACGCCCGGCGGCTGCGGGCAGATGAGGAGCTGATTGCCGTCGGCCCGAAAGCGCATCGCGCCTTCGATCCCCACTTCGCCGCCCGCCAACTGCGCAACGCGCACGTTCACTTCGGGACCCACCATGAACTCCGGAATGCGCGAGCCCGACGCCGGCGACATCATCATCGTCACGCCCGCTTCCGCGCGCGGCCCACGCATGAGCTGGGCATCGACGTCTGATGACACCACCAGCATTCCCACCGCGACTGCAGTCACGACTCGACGCATCAGTTCTCCCGGGTGGCTACCGTGGTGCGGTACGCGGCGCGACCGAATCCGAGCAGTAGCATGGTGAAGGACATGCCCCCGATCGCACAGACCGCGAGTGACCAGCGGAGGGCCGCCGGATCGCCGAATACACGATCGGTAAGCAGAGCCACGGCCGTGGGGCCGAAGGCACCAGCAAACAAATTGACGACCAGAAAGTACACCGCCGACCCCTGTCCGCGCATCCGCGCCGGCAACGCTTCCGCGATCGCCGCGTTGGCCGCCCCCCACGGCATGGCCGCGAAGATGTTCAGTGGGGCCAGCAGCACCGCCGCCACCGTGGCCGACGGGACGAGCGGATACACGCCGGCGGTCACGATCATCCCTGCCGCCGCCAGCACCCCAACCGTCACCGGGGCGTCCACGCGGCCAGCCCGCACCCAGCGGTCGGTCAGCCAACCACCGAGGAGCGTACCGGCCACGCCGAGCGTCATGGTGAGCACGCCCTGCAACGTGCCGGCCTCGGACGCCGTCCAGCCGTGTGTCCGCACAAAGAAGGTGGCCAACCACGCCCCGATCCCGTAGTTCACCGCCGCCGAACACGCGAAGCCGAACGACAGCGTCAGCATCGTGCGTCGATGTTGGCGGAAGTACGCCATCACCTCGGCAAACGAAGGCGACGCGGTGCCCGCACTGTCACCACCACTGCGCGCGGGTTCACGCATCGTCATGGCCAGCGCGGCGATGAGCAGCCCGGGCAGTCCCACGACAAAGAACACCGACTGCCACGGTCGAATTTCCCCCACGAGCGGCCACTGCCACGGGGCCTGATTCGCCGTCAGCGACACGACCCACGCGCCGAGTGCGTACGCGATGCCGGAGCCGAGAAACGTGCCGAGCATGTACACGCTCATGGCCGTGCCGCGCCGCTCGCGCGGGAACGCGTCGGCAATCATGGACACGGCCGACGGGCCCAGCGTCGCCTCACCCACCCCCACGCCAATGCGCATCGCGAACAGCTGGCCGAAGGATCGCGCCAGCCCGCTCAGGGCGGTCATCACACTCCAGAGGGCCGCCCCGACCGCAACGATCGCGCGTCGGCTCGACCGATCCGCGAGTCGACCGATCGGAATGCCGAGCACGGAGTAGAACACGGCGAAGCTCAACCCCATCAGCAGCGAGACCTGCGTATCGGTCACGCCCAGATCACGCTTCACGGGTTCGACCAGCAGCGACAGGATCTGTCGATCGACAAAGCCGCTCACGTTCGCGAGCGTGAGAATCGCGACGATGTACCACGCCTGCCCCGGACGCAGTGCGTCGCGCAGACGCGGCGAAGGCGACGCGGGCGTGTCGGACACGGGTGCGTGCCCCGAGGGCGGAGGCGGCGTCACGCGACGTGCCTCGGGATTGGCGAACTTCGGCGTTCGGTCATGCGGTGAAGCTTGG
Organism: Gemmatimonadaceae bacterium; assembly: GCA_025453875.1. Classification (GTDB taxonomy): domain Bacteria; phylum Gemmatimonadota; class Gemmatimonadetes; order Gemmatimonadales; family Gemmatimonadaceae; genus JAABRT01. Next base: position 4,293 of record JALOPN010000210.1, read on the forward strand.
CATCATGCGCGTCCGGATGGGAGATTGCAGCATGCTGCACTCCGTCCCCGACTTCCCGCTGGTCGATACGCGCCGACTGCCACACGGCACGTTGAGCGCGATCGCCCTCCCGGCGCCGGCGTCCGACGCCGACCTGCCGTCCGTGCTCGCGTCGGCGCGCGAGGCGTTGCACCCCGATGAGTGGACGCTGTCCGAAACGCTCGCCCCGCCGCGGCGTGTCGCCTTCGTTGGCGGGCGCCTGGCGCTGCGTACGGCCCTGCGCGATGCCCAACCGACGCTCGCGAACGCGCCCATCCTGCGGACACCACGCCGCGCGCCGTCGATGCCACCCGGCGCGCTCGGCAGCGTGAGCCACAAGCGTCGACTCGCCGTCGCGCTTGTGAGCGCGCCCACGGACGCGGTCCACACGCTCGGCGTCGACGTGGAGGAGCGGCCGGATGCGGACGACCTCACGCGTCCCGATCTCGCACCGAAAATCCTCACGCCGCTCGAGCGGCACGAGCTCGCCCCGCTCGCGGCGAGCGATCCGCTGGGCTATCGCGTCGCGGTGCGCCTGCGCTTCGCGCTCAAGGAAGCCGTCTACAAGGCCATCGACCCGCACGTGCAGCGGTACGTGCGCTTTCAGGAGGTCGAGGTCTTTCCCGGCGCCGCTGGCGCCGTCGCCGTGCGACTGGCGCTGCCGGAGTTCGCGGGCCGTCACATCACCGTGCAGGCGTACTGGACCGAGTTGCACGGGCATCTGGTCGCCACGGCGGCGGGATCGACGGTGACACCGTGATCCCGCGCCGCACGCGATGCGTCAGTTCAGAATGCTGAGCAGTTCGACGTCGAAGACGAGCGTCGCATTCCCGGGGATCGGACCACTGCCCGACGGGCCGTAACCATACTGCGACGACATCACCAGGCGTCGCTTGCCGCCAACGCGCATGCCGGCCACGCCGATATCCCAGCCGGCGATCACTTCGCCCAGGCCGAGGTTGAAGTCGAACGGTGTGCCGTTGGGCGCGTTGCTGTCGAACACGGTGCCGTTGCGCAGCCATCCGGTGTAGCGCATGCGCAGCCGCTTGCCGGTGGTCGCCTCCGCGCCGGTCCCTACCGTGATGTCGCGCACGTACAACCGCGAGGCCACCTCACGCATCTCGCCGAGATTGATGCCAAGCGCCGATGCGAACTGTTCGGTGGCGGGATCGGACGGGCTGTTGGGTGAGCCGGCGTCGGACGCGTTGCACGCGACGAGCGCGACGGAGGCGACGAGCACAGCACAGAACGAGCGGA
>JALOPN010000030.1 GCA_025453875.1 Gemmatimonadaceae bacterium
CTCGACGCCCTCAGGTCGAGTCGCGTGTGAGGTGAGCCAACTGCTTGCCACGCAAGCGCTTGACTCCCGCCATCTGTCACCGTAGGTTCGCTCTGAACGGGCGTGTTGCTCCAGCGACGCGCCAAACCCGCCGGAAGCCAACGTCCGGCGAGCAGCCCCCCTGGATACGCTCATGACGAAAGCCGATCTCGTGGAAAACGTCACGGCGCGCATCGCGCGAACGGCCGGACCCACGATCTCCAAGAAGGATTGCGCGCGCGTTGTGGACGCCTTCCTCGACGCCATCAAGGACGCGCTCGCCGAGCAGAAGAACATCGAGGTGCGGCAATCCGCGTACGGGTTCACCCGTCGAGGTCTCGGCGCGCCCGGTGCCTGTGTTCAAGCCGTCCAAGGAGCTGCGCACGCTCGTGGCTGACGCCGACGAGGCACTCGAACTCGCCGAGAAGGCCGCCGCGGAAAAGGCCGCCGCCGATTACGCGCGACGCATTGCCGGCCCGACGCTCGAGAGCTGACTGCCCGTGCACTGAAGCGAGCGGCCCCGATCGGACACCCGATCGGGGCCGCGTGCGTTTCTGCGGGTGCGGCTCAAGCGCTCCCACCCGGTGCGCGCGACACGTCCGCCCGCTTTCTTTCATCGCATGGCTCATGTCACCGTCCTGCTCTTTGCCTCCTACGCCGACGCCTTCGGGACGCGCACACTCGAGGTACCCGTGCGCGCGCCGTGCACCGTGGCGGAAGTCGTAGACGCGATGCGTTCGCTGCCAGGGGGCGATCGCCTGCCCAGCGAACCGCTGGTCGCGGTGAATCACGTGTGGAGTGCGCCCGAGACGCTCGTGCAGTCGACCGACGAAGTGGCGGTGATCCCGCCGGTGGCCGGTGGCTGACGCCGCGTTCACCGATGTCACGCACGCGCCCCTCGACCTGGGCGCGCTCATTGCGCGTGTCGCCGGCCCCGACGCGGGCGCCATTGCGTCGTTCGTGGGCACCGTGCGCAACGTGCACGAGGGGCGCGCGGTGACGGGCATCGACTACGAAGCCTACGAGCCCATGGCGTCGCTCGAGCTTGCGCGCGTGGCCAATGAGGCGGTCGCGCGCTGGCCGGGCGTGCGGGTGGCTATCAGCCATCGGGTCGGCACGCTGGTCGTCGGCGACGCGAGCGTGGCGATTGCGGTCGCCTCCGCACGTCGTGCGCCGGCCCTCGACGCGGTGCGATTCGTCATCGAAACGCTCAAGGTGCGCGTGCCCATCTGGAAGCGGGAGCACTACGTGGACGGGACGCGCGCGTGGGTGGACCCCACGGCGTCGGCCCACGAGTCCGCCGGCGCATGAGCGCCGCGCCCGTCACGCTGCGCGATCAGTTCGGGCGCGGCATCGAGTACCTGCGCATTTCGGTCACCGACCGCTGCAACTTCCGGTGTCAGTACTGCATGCCGGTCGAAGGGCTCCCGTGGTTGCCCAAGGCCGACATTCTGCGCTACGAGGAGATTGTCGAGATCGTGCGGCAGCTCGCGCCGCTCGGATTGCGACGGCTGCGCATCACCGGCGGTGAGCCCACGATTCGCCCCGAGCTGGCCACCCTGGTGCGCTTGCTGCGCGACGTGCCCGGGATCGAGGACATCGCGCTCTCCACGAACGGCGTGCTGTTGCCGACGCTGGCAGCGCCTCTCGCCGACGCCGGACTCGATCGCGTGAACATCAGCGCCGATTCGCTGCGACCGGAACGGGTGGCGGCGATCGCGAGACGCGATCTCGGCTTCGATCTGCGCGCAGCCGCGAGCGCGGCGCAGGCGGCGGGACTGTCGCCCATCAAGGTGAACGTGGTGGTCATGCGCGGCATCAACGACGACGAAATCGCCGACTTTGCGGCGCTCACGCGCGACCATCCGTGGCACGTGCGCTTCATCGAACTCATGCCGGTGGGTGAGCTGCGCGAACTGACGTGGGAGCACGTCGTGCCCACGTCGGAGGTGCTCGAGCGGGTCGCCGCGCTGGGCGCCCTCCGCGACGACGACGGGCCGGCGCGAGGCAACGGTCCTGCCCGCTACTACCGGCTGCCCGACGCGGCCGGCGCGATCGGTGTCATCACACCCATGACGCACACGTATTGCGAGTCGTGCAACCGTGTGCGTCTGACGGCCGACGGGCGTCTGCGCACCTGCCTGTTCGGCGATCATGAAGTGCTGCTGCGTGAGGCACTCCGCCGGGGCGAGCCACTCGAGCCGCTCTTCCGTCAGGCGCTCGCCGAGAAACCGAAGGAGCACGCCCTGCTGCAGATGCAGGTGGGCGGCTTGCGCGCACTCAGTCAGGTCGGCGGCTAGACGCCGAGACCGGACCCATCGGTCCGATCCAGCGTGTCGGCGCACGCGCCGATGTTTGCATTGCTGGCCTCTGTGCACCCCTCTATGTTGGAAATGTCGACCAGAGGGTCGGCCTCCCCAATACGATCACCACGGAAACTGCGAACAATGGTCAACAATCGGCGCGACCACGGCTCAGCGCATCGCCGAGAAGTCCCTCAGCCGCATCGTCGTCATGGTGGATGTCGCCGACGGCATCCCGCAGGGCAAGGCGCTGGATCAGTGGGAATCGGCGCCCGTGGAACTGTTCGACACGCGCGTGATCGGCAGCAACGGCTACGAAGAGACGGCCGGTTCGGACATCGTCGTGATCACGGCCGGCATCGCGCGCAAGCCGGGCATGTCGCGTGACGATCTGCTCAACACGAACGCCGGCATCGTGAAGTCGGTGAGCGAGCAGATCAAGGCGACGTCGCCGAACGCGATCATCATCGTGGTGTCGAATCCGCTCGACATCATGTGCCACGTTGCCAAGCAGGTGACGGGCTTCCCGCGCGAGCGCGTGATCGGCATGGCCGGCGTGCTCGATACGGCGCGCTATCGCTCGTTCCTCGCCGAAGCGCTCGATGTGTCGGTGCAGGACATCCAGGCCATGGTACTCGGCGGTCACGGCGACACGATGGTGCCGCTCACGTCGTACACCACCATTTCGGGTATCCCGATCCGGCAGTTCATGAGCGACGAACAGCTCGCGCCGATCGTGCAGCGCGCGCGCGATGGCGGCGCCGAGATCGTGAAGTATCTCAAGACGGGATCGGCGTATTACGCGCCGTCGAGCGGAGCGGTGGAGATGGTCGATGCGATCGTGCGCGATCGCAAGCGCATTCTGCCCTGCGCCGCGTGGCTCGAGGGAGAGTACGGCATGTCGGGACTGTACCTCGGTGTGCCCTGCAAGCTTGGGCGGAAGGGGCTCGAACAGATCATCGAGGTCGAGCTGACCTCCGACGAGCGCGCCGCGCTCGAGCGCAGCGCCGATGCGGTGCGCGAGCCCATGAAGACGCTCTCCTTCTGATTCCTTCACCGGCCCGGCTTCGCCCTCGCGCGAGGCCGGGCCCTTTCAACGGCCCATGGCGTATCTCGCTCGATTCTGGGACAGCACGATCGGCAAGAAGAGCGCCGAGGCCATGCACGACTACGCGACGCTGCTGCGCACGAGCATGCCCGTGCTCTGGGGCGCGCGCATCGCGCTGATCGGTGCGGTGGTGTTGCACGCCGTCGCCGCGCTGCAGCTCACGCAGCGCTCAAACGCGGCGCGCCCGCAGGCGTACGCAAAGAAGGCACCGCAGGTGACGACGTTCGCCGCGAAGACCATTCGCTACGGCGGCGTGCTGCTGCTGGCGTTCATCGTGTTCCACATCCTGCACATGACGCTGGGCGTGGTCGCGGCCCCGGGCTTCGTGCACCTCGATCCGTACAACAACGTGCGGCAGGGGCTCGCCAATCCGCTGGTCGCCGGCTTCTACCTGCTCGCGATGGCCGCCCTCGGCCTGCATCTCTATCACGGCACGTGGGCGGTGTTCCGTACGCTCGGCGTGGCGCGTCCGTCGCCGACGCCGCTCAAGCGTCGTCTCGCGGTGGCGCTCGCCGCCATCGTCGTGCTGGGCTTCGCTGCGATTCCGCTCGGAGCGCTGGCGGGTGCCTTCACCGAACAACCCTCCCCGGTCACGGCGGAGGGACACTGACATGACCGAACTCAACAGCCGCATTCCTGCCGGACCCATCGAGAAGAAGTGGGACCAGCATCGCTTCGACATGAAGCTGGTGAACCCGGCCAACAAGCGGAAATACGATGTGATCGTGGTGGGCGCGGGTCTCGCCGGCGCGAGTGCGGCCGCGACGATGGCCGAGCTCGGCTACAACGTGTCGTGCTTCGTGTTTCATGACTCGCCCCGCCGCGCGCACTCGATCGCGGCGCAGGGCGGCATCAACGCGGCCAAGAACTACCAGAACGACGGCGATTCCGTTTACCGCCTGTTCTACGACACGGTGAAGGGCGGGGACTTCCGCGCTCGTGAAGCGAACGTGTATCGGCTCGCGCAGGTGTCGGTGAACATCATCGACCAGTGCGTGGCACAGGGCGTGCCGTTCGCCCGCGAGTACGGTGGCCTGCTGGCCAATCGCTCCTTCGGCGGCGCGCAGGTGTCGCGCACGTTCTACGCGCGCGGACAGACCGGACAGCAGTTGCTCATCGGCGCCTATCAGGCGCTCGAGCGGCAGATCGCGCTCGGCAAGGTCAAGATGCACACGCACAGCGAGATGCTGGAGCTCGTCGTGGCTGACGGTCGGGCGCGTGGCATCGTGGTGCGCAACCTGCTCACGGGCGCGGTCACGGCGCACGCCGCCGACGCCGTGGTGCTCGCGACGGGTGGCTATGGCAACGTGTTCTTCCTGAGCACGAACGCCATGTACAGCAACGTCACGGCGTCGTGGCGCGCGCACAAGAAGGGCGCCGCGTTTGCCAATCCGTGCTACACGCAGATTCACCCCACCTGCATCCCGGTGAGCGGGGAGCATCAGTCCAAGCTCACGCTCATGTCGGAGTCGCTGCGCAACGACGGCCGCGTGTGGGTGCCGAAGAAGCAGGGCGACACGCGGCCACCGTCGCAGATTCCGGAGTCGGAGCGCGATTACTACCTCGAGCGCAAGTATCCGAGCTTCGGCAACCTGGCGCCGCGTGACATCGCGTCGCGTGCCGCGAAGGAAGCGTGCGACGACGGGCGTGGCGTGGGGCCGGGCGGTCTGGGTGTCTACCTCGACTTTGCCGACAGCATCAAGCGTCTCGGCAAGAAGACCATCTCGGAGCGCTACGGCAATCTGTTCGACATGTACCAGCGCATCACGGACGAGAATCCGTACGAGGTGCCGATGCGCATCTACCCGGCCGTGCACTACACCATGGGCGGCCTCTGGGTGGACTACAACCTCATGAGCAACGTGCCCGGGCTGCACGTGATCGGCGAAGCGAACTTCTCCGATCACGGCGCGAACCGTCTGGGCGCCTCGGCGCTCATGCAGGGACTCGCCGACGGCTACTTCGTGCTGCCGTACACCATTGGCAACTACCTCGCGGGCGTGAAGCCCGAGAAGGTGGACGTGAACACGCACCCCGCCTTCACCGACGCCGTACGCGCCGTGAAGCAGCAGGGAGAGACGCTCCTCGGCATCAAGGGCAAGCGCACCGTCGACTCCTTCCACAAGGAGCTCGGCAAGATCATGTGGGACAAGTGCGGCATGGCGCGCACGCGCGAAGGATTGGAGGAGGCACTGCAGCGCATTCCCGCGTTGCGTGAGGAGTTCTGGCGCAACGTGAACGTGCCGGGCAGCGGCGCGTCGCTCAACCAGTCACTCGAGAAGGCGGGGCGCGTCGCCGACTTCATCGAACTCGGTGAACTGATGTGCCGTGACGCGCTGCACCGCGAGGAATCGTGCGGCGGGCACTTCCGCGTCGAGTATCAGGACGACGGCGAAGCGCAGCGCAACGACGACGACTTCGCGTACGTCGCCGCGTGGGAATGGGCGGGCAATGGGCAGGCGCAGCGTCTGCTCAAGGAACCGCTCGTCTACGAGAACGTGAAGATGGCCACCCGGAGCTACAAGTAATGCGACTCACCCTGCACGTCTGGCGCCAGAGTGGCCCCAGCACGCCCGGCAAGCTCGAGACGTATCCCATCGACGGCGTCGATGCGGACATGTCGTTCCTCGAGATGTTCGACATGCTGAACGAACAGCTCACGCTCGAGGGGAAGGAGCCGGTGGCGTTTGCGCACGACTGTCGCGAGGGAATCTGCGGCTCGTGCAACATGATGATCAGCGGTCAGGCGCATGGTCCCTGGAAGGGCGCCACCACCTGTCAGCTGCACATGCGCGCGTTCAAGGACGGCGACGAGATCTGGGTGGAGCCGTGGCGCGCGAAGGCGTTCCCCATGGTCAAGGATCTCGTGGTCGATCGCAGCGCCTTCGATCGCATCATCCAGGCCGGCGGCTACATCTCGGTCAACACCGGTGGTGCGCGCGATGCCAACGAGATCCTCATCGGCAAGGAAGTCGTCGACGAGTCGATGGACGCGGCCGCGTGCATCGGCTGCGGTGCGTGTGTGGCGGCGTGCCCGAATGCCTCGGCCTCGCTCTTCACCGGCGCCAAGATCACGCATCTCGGTCTCCTGCCGCAGGGGCAGCCGGAGCGCGATCGTCGCGCGCTGGCCATGGTGGAGCAGATGGACCTCGAAGGCTTCGGTCACTGCACCCTCACGGGCGAGTGTCAGGAAGCGTGCCCGAAGGAGATCTCGATCGACGTCATCAAGCGCATGAATCGCGACTACGCCGTCGCGGCCGCGCGCTACGTCGAGCCGAAGGAGACGGCGGGCGCGGGCTGATGCGACGGCTGCCCGGTTCCGTTGCGCTGACCGCGATGCTGCTGGCCTGCGGCGGCGAGACCGAGACGCGCGACGCGACCGTCGCCAGCGACTCGGCCACCGTCGCACTTACCGGCTACGCCGCCACCGAGGGCTTCGTGAATGTCCCCGGTGGCAAGGTGTTCTACCGCATCATCGGTGACGGACCGGGCACGCCCATCCTCGCGCTGCACGGCGGTCCCGGTGGCACCTCGTGTCGCTTCGAAGTGCTCGCACCACTCGCGAGTGAGCGCCGCATCGTGTTCTACGATCAGCTCGGCTCGGGGCGGTCGGTGGCGCCTGACGACAGCACGCTGTGGCGACTGCCGCGCTTCGTGGACGAGGTGGACGCCGTACGACGCGCGCTCGGCCTCGATACGATCCACCTGCTCGGCACGTCGTGGGGCGGGGCACTCGCGGCCGAGTATGTGCTGAGCACAAAGCCGAGCGGGGTGCGCTCGCTGATTCTCAGCAGTCCGCTCATCAGCACGCCCGACTGGATCGCCGACGCCGATTCGTTGCGTGGCACGCTGCCCGCCGACGTGCAAGCGGCGCTCGATCGCCACGAAGCGGCCGGCACCCTCGATCACGCGGAGTACAAGGCGGCGACCGACTCGTTCTACGCGCGCTACGTGCGACGCCTGCCCGTGGCCGATCAGCCCGAGTGCGCGGGCGTGACGTCGAACAGCGCGATCTACGAGTACATGTGGGGCCCGACGGAGTTCACCTCGACCGGCTCGCTGCGCTCGTGGAGCCGCGCCGAGGATCTCGGCCGCCTCAACGTGCCGACGTTGTTCATCGCCGGTGAGTACGACGAGGCACGGCCTGCGCGACTGGCGCAGTATCGGGATCGCGTGCCAGGCGCGCAGCTCGTGGTCATCTCGGGAGCGGCGCACGGTGTGTTGCGCGAGAAGACGGCGCAGTACATCGAAGCGCTTCGCGTCTTTCTCGGTGACGTTGAATCGCGCAAGCGAGACGATCGGCAGTGACACTTCGCACGCTCTTGGCGGGTGCGGTACATAGCACTGAGCAGTGCCATCTGCGGCGCAGAACATTGGCGCGCCGTCTCGCGCTGGCGCACATCGAACGCGGAGTTCCGCTGTGCCTTTGGCGCTCAGCGGCTGATGCGAACAGCCTCGGAGCCTACCCTGGCGCGAACGGAGCCATTCGACAAGCTGTCCGTCCCCACCGTGAAGGTGAACCGAAGCGACGTTTCCCCGGGGCCGTCTGGAAGCACCAGTACCTTATCCAGCGTTATCCATCGAGAAATGGATCCGGTCGGGTCGATGCGCTCCGTCCCCGCCGCGGTACACACTTCTGAGAGACGCGGATCGCGAATCCACTTGCGATTGCTAACGCGCCGCTCGATAGATGGACACTGCGATACGAACAGCGGGGAAGCGCCATCGTTGTCGAGGCGTAGCTCAAACCCTACCGAGAAACCGACGCCTACTCCGCGCAGAATCGTGATGCGAACTGGCAGGTCGCCAACGCGGGGATCCGTCAATGCGCATGACGAGATTAGGAAGGCCAGCACTGCCAGCAGACCGCACCTGTATGCTCTCATTGATCATCTCCTTAAGCGGCGCGTGAATATCTAGATTCTGTGGACGCGTGCGATCGCTAGTTGATCACGTACTCACCGTTCAGTGCGAACAACACCCACTCAACAGATGAAAACCAGTACGGACTGTTCGTTTGCAGGGTGTACGTGTGGAAGATGCCAGAGGGCCAAGGCGTTCCGGGCCAGCCAGAAATCAGGGGAGTGTAGACTGGTCCACCGCTGTCACCCCCGTCGGCGTAACCCACGACCTCAACTGAGCACAGGACGTACCAATTAGCGGTTGGCACGTCGTAGCACGTGCTCATGGTGGTGCCATTGCGTTGACCACTCTGCGCTCCAACGCGCGTGACTGGCTGCCCCTGCACGGCGCTCCAAGTGGACGTGCTGAGGGCAAGCATACCCAAAAACCCGGGAGGATTCGAGGTATTCGAAAGTGCGACTCGTTGCCAGGTCGAGGGGACAGAATCAGACATTCTAAGGACTGCGACATCCGCGAACTGACAGGGACGCACGGCTGCGTACGGGCACCGTGAGTCCTGAAAGATCTCTGCGTTAGCGACTTCAACCATATGGTTGCCGAACCCACGATGCGGTTGCCCAAACTGCATACCTGTGACGACTCCGACGGGAGGCGCACAGTGATTTGCGGTTATGATGAAACGGCCGAAGCTCGGATCAACAGCTCCGTTCGCGTCAGTCTTCCAAGCTTGGAGTCCAGCGCTACAGAAAGCATCAGTCGCGGAAAAACTCGAACTGATCATCAAACCGCCGGTGACCGGGCGCCTTCTGCTCCGAAGAGATCCGGAAACGATGCCATCGACCACACGAAGATGAAACGCGTCGTCAGGAATGTCCGCAGCAGCGAGCGCCTTGCGGGCGTGCTCTGAAAATGCAGATTCTGTTGTGAGGACAAGCGCGTTCTTCTTCACGTCGATCCCCACACCGAGTGGAATCTTCGACGAGCCGATCATAACACGCACCTTTTTCCGAAACATATCGAGCTCTAGCCAGCTGTAGCGAGCAGGCCGCACCCGGTGGGAAGTCACGGAAGAAAATGCGCCAGATCTCAGCGCCACACGTGAAAGTACGCGAGCTTTCGACAGTTCCGACAATGGGGAACCGGCTGAGACGAGCACTGGCACCAGATCATCGTCGAGATACAGACCAGCGAACCTAGGCTCATCGGCCGCAATCGCCAGATATTCGTCTTCGATGGACCCAGGAGCTTTCTGCTCCTGGATCGCCTCTCGCATTGGCGCCGCGGCGACACGATCTGAAGGAGCAGTCGGAGTGCCCTGACTGGAAGAGCACCCGACTGCGGCCAACGCTACAAAGGCGGCAGTGAAAAATACGTGTACTGTACGCATCGCACCCACTCCAAGAGCTTGAAGAGAGACGACTTACAAACACCGGTCTGCGTGAGCTTAGTGCGCTGCGCAAATCACGTCAACCTCTCCACGAAGTGAGCCGGACGGAATGCAAAGTGGTTGAACACGTTACGTGCGGCCCTTCGCGCTCCTTGCGTGAGTGCGGCCTTGTTGAGCGGACGTCGGATTTCGCGGACGCGTCACGCGGTCTCGCTGGTGTTTCGTCGCTGCGAACGGACGATGCGGGGAGAGCCCCGCGCGCGGCAACCGTGAGCACCGCGGGCACATATATGGGAGGCACGATCCACACGGCTTCCAGACTCGCCGGACGGCGCCAGACGCAGTACGTTCGCGCGATGCGCCCCCTCCTGCTTGCCGCCGCGGTGTGCCTCGTCGGCCCCGCCTCGTTCGCTGCCCAGCCCGACACGCTGCGCGTCACGGTCTCGGAAGGCACGTCCATGTCGGTCGCCGCCTCACCGGACGGCCGATCACTCGTGATCGATCTGCAGGGCAGCCTGTGGATCCTGCCGGCCAGCGGCGGCGGCGCGCGAGCCATCACGGCCCCCGACCTCGACGCCCACGAGCCGCAATGGTCGCCGGACGGCCGCAGCATCGCGTTTCACGCGTTTCGCGACGGCGGGTACGACCTCTGGCGCATCGCACCCGACGGTTCCGCGCTGCAGCCACTGACGCAGGGACCGTACGATGACCGGGAAGTCGCCTGGTCGCCGGACGGACGACACGTCGCGTTCGCGTCCGATCGCGCGGGCTCGTACGACATCTGGTTGCTCGAACTCGCGACCGGCACGCTGCGCCCCCTCACCAGCGAGGGCGGGGATGAGTTCATGCCGACGTTCTCGCCCGACGGCGCCGAGGTGGCGTTTGTGCGGACGATCGATCGCACAACGCGCAGCATCGCGGTGGTGTCGCTCGCGACGGGTCGCTCGCGAGATGTGGACGGTGCGACCGGTCGCGTGGATGCCCCCTCGTGGGGGCGCGGCGGCACGCTCGTGCATCACGTCTCCACGGCGGGGGCGAGCCAGCTGGCGGTGGGGCCGACGGTGCAGACGGGCCAGCAGAACGTCTTCGCCTTCCGGGCCGGCTGGCTCAGCGCCAACGAGATCGTGTACGTGGCCGATGGCCGCATTCAGCGACGTGATGTGCGATCCGGCACCGCGTCCGAGATTCCGTTCACCGCCACGCTCCCGGTAGTCCGCGCCGCCTATACGCGGACGCGTCGCGATGTGGACGCGCGGACGCCGCGTGTCGCGCGGGGCATCGTGGCGCCCGCGATGGCGCCCGATGGTCGGCAGGTGGCGTTCGCGGCGCTCGGCGATCTCTACCTCATGCCGATCGGCGGGGCCCCACGCAACCTCACCGATGACGCCGCGCTCGATACGGATCCGGCGTGGTCACCCGATGGACGCTATCTCGCGTGGTCGAGTGATCGCGCCGGCAGCACGTTGCTCGATCTGTGGATCTACGACACGCAGTCGGGCACCATGCGACAGCTCACGCGCGAGCCGACATCGGCGATGGCGCCCGCGTGGTCACCCGATGGCCGGTCCATCGCGTTTCTCGACGTGGATGGCATCTGGCGCGCCGCCAGCGTCGCGATCGTGGACGTGGCCACCGGCACCGTGCGCGCCATTCACCCGCAGCTCTTCGGTCCGGGCGCCCCGACGTGGTCGGGCGACGGGACGCACGTCCTGATCAGCGCCCTCCAGCCGTACTCGACCCGGTTCCGCGAAGGGACGAATCAGATCCGCGCCATTCCGATCGACGGCGGGCCACCGGTCTGGCACGAGCCCGTGCCGCATCTGTCGATCGACTCGCGCGTCGGCGCGGGCCCGGTGATGTCGCCCGATGGCCGACAGGTCGCACTCGTGTACGAAGGCCAACTGACGATCGTACCGGTCGCGCCCAATGGGACACCCATCGGTCCACCGCGTCGCATGACCACGGAACTCGCGCATGCACCAAGTTGGACCGCCGATGGCCGAGCGCTGCTGTACCAATCGAATGACCAGCTGCGTCGACTCTCGCTCGACGCGGGCGTTCCGACGACCGTCGATGTCCCGCTCCGCTACACGCCATCGCTGCCTGCGTCCCGGGTGATCGTGCAGGCGGGACGCCTGATCACGCGTGCCGACGCCCCCGTGCAGGAGCGCATGGACGTCGAGATCATCGGGCATCGCATCACACGGGTGGCGCCGGCGGGTGCGCTCGATACCGCGGGCGCGCAGGTCGTGGATGCACGCGCGCTGACCGTGATGCCCGGACTGATCGAGTTTCACACGCATCTGCAGAAGGACTTCGGCACGAACGCGATGCGCGCGTATCTCGCCTTTGGCGTCACGACCGTGCGCAGTCCGGGCAGCACACCGTACGAAGCCATCGAGGATCGCGAAGCCGTCGAGGCGGGTGTGCGTCCGGGCCCGCGTCTCTTCGTGACGGGGTATCTCATGGAGTGGCAGCGCGCGTACTACAAGATGGCCGTGGCCATCTCGAGTGGTGCGCACCTCGAACTCGAGTTGCAGCGCGCGAAGGCGCTCGGCTTCGATCTGCTCAAGAGCTACGTGCGCATGCCCGATGTGCAACAGCGTCGCATCGTCGAGTTCGCACACGCGATGGGCGTGCCGGCCGCGTCGCACGAGATCTATCCGGCGGCGTTGTGGGGGATGGATGGCACGGAACACACGACGGGCACGAGTCGCCGCGGCTACTCGACCAAAGCGGCGACGTTGCAGCGGAGCTACGGCGACGTGGCGGCGCTGTTCGCGGCGTCGCGAATGCCCATTACGCCCACACTGGCGCTGGGTGGCGGTGGCATGCGCGCACTGCTCGCGCGTGACAGCACGCTGCTGAGCGATCCACGCTTTGCGCTCTACCCGGCGTGGCTGCGACCGCAGCCGTTCAGCGCGGCACCAGTGCGCGACGCCGGCCCGGGTGGCGAAATGATGATGTCACTCTATCGCGCGGGCACGCGCGTGGTGGCCGGCACCGATACGCCGAACGCCGCGACGCTGCACGGCGAGTTGCTCACGTATGTCCTCGCCGGCATGACACCGGCGCAGGCGCTGGCCACCGCGACGCTCGAACCTGCGTCCGTCCTCGGCATCGAGGCCGGCGAGATTGCCGCCGGTCGGCTGGCCGATCTCGCGATCGTCGATGGCAATCCGCTCGACGACATCACGGCCACCAGCCGTGTGCGCGTCACGATTGCGAACGGGCGGGTGTACACGCGCGAAGCGCTGGTGCCGAGAACCCCTCAGCCGTGAGGGGCGGTGGTGCAGTGCGCCCTGACGCCACGCGCCACCGCGCACTGTCCACGCCTACAACCGCGGCAGCGTCACCCCGACCTGCCCCTGGTACTTCCCCTTCTTGTCACCGTAGCTCACCTCGGGCGGCTCATCGCCCTCGAAGAAGCACACCTGCGCGATCCCTTCGTTGGCGTAGATCTTCGCGGGCAACGGCGTGGTGTTCGAGATCTCGAGCGTGACGTACCCCTCCCACTCCGGTTCGAAGGGCGTGACGTTCGTGATGATGCCGCAGCGCGCGTACGTGCTCTTGCCCACGGTGAGCGTGAGCACGTTGCGCGGAATGCGGAAGTACTCCACGCTGCGCGCGAGCGCGAACGAGTTGGGGGGAACGATGCAGACGTCGCCTTCGAACTCGACGAACGACTTCGGATCGAATGCCTTCGGGTCCACCACGCTGTTGAGGACGTTGGTGAAGATCCGGAACTCGCGCGCCACGCGCATGTCGTAGCCGTACGAGCTCACGCCGTACGAGATGACGCTCGGCGCGCCGTCCACGTGGCGGACCTGACGCTCGGCAAACGGCTCGATCATGCCGTGCTCGCGCGCCATCATCGTGATCCAGCGGTCGTTCTTGAGACCCATGGGAGCGGGGCGGGGAGAGGGGGATTGAGGAGGCACCGGCGTGGGCACGCCCGAAGGGCGCCTGGCGGCGCCCGGCCGCGCGCAAGTTACGCCGAAAGGGGCGCGGGGGACACCCGAGCGAGGCCGCCCTGGGACGTCCGACGGCGTCCGCGCCGCACGGCAGTTGGACTGACCGGTCCATGCCGATCCTGTAACGACCGGCCGACACTTGCATTGAGCGCGTGTGGTCCGCTTGCTAGGTTGCGATTCATACGCATGTGAAATGATTCACAAGGCAGTTCCCATACGCTTGCGATGCTGCGCGAATATCTCCCGGTCCTCCTCCTCCTCGGCTTCGCCGCCGTCAACGCCGTGGTCATCCTCGGCCTCGGAGAACTGGTCACGCGAACGCACCCCACGGACATCAAGAAGCAGCCGTACGAGTCGGGCATTGCGCCGCTC
Organism: Gemmatimonadaceae bacterium; assembly: GCA_025453875.1. Taxonomy (GTDB): domain Bacteria; phylum Gemmatimonadota; class Gemmatimonadetes; order Gemmatimonadales; family Gemmatimonadaceae; genus JAABRT01. The sequence continues at coordinate 14,026 of JALOPN010000030.1, forward strand.
GGTGACGCCCGCGACCGCTTCTCCGTGAAGTTCTATCTCGTTGCCATGCTCTTCATCGTCTTCGACATCGAGACGGTGTTCATGATCCCGTGGGGCGTCCACTACCAGCAGCTGTCGTGTTCGGTGCCGCTCGTCAACGGCGCCTGTCCGGCCGGTCAGCTGTCGTTCTTCGGACTCGGCGAAATGCTCGTCTTCGCAGCCATCCTGCTCGTGGGCTACGTCTACGTCTGGAAGAAGGGAGGCCTTTCGTGGGATTGATCACGACCGGCGAACGCACCATCGTCCGCGCGCCCGAACCCACGGGCAGCACGCAGGACAGCTGGGTGACGTCGCGCCTCGATTTCCTCGTGAACTGGGCACGCAGCAGCTCGATGTGGCCGATGCCCTTCGGCACCGCCTGCTGCGCGATCGAGTTCATGGCCACGGCCGCCAGCCGCTACGATCTGGCCCGCTTCGGCATGGAGCGCCTGAGCTTCTCGCCGCGACAGGCCGACGTGCTCATCTGCGCGGGGCGCGTCCCGTACAAGCTCGCGCCGGTGCTGCGGCGCATCTACCAGCAGATGCCGCAGCCCAAGTGGGTCATCTCCATGGGCGCCTGCGCGAGTTCGGGGGGCATGTTCGACAACTACGCGGTGGTGCAGGGCATCGACACGATCATTCCGGTCGATGTCTACGTGCCCGGTTGCCCGCCGCGTCCCGAAGCGCTCATGTACGCGATCCTGATGCTGCACAAGAAGGTGCAGACCGAGCGGCTGCGCGATGGCGCCCGGCACACCGAGATCGAGCCCGATCCACAGAGTCATCTCTACATTCCGCCCTCGCGCATCGACGAGCTGTCGGAACCGTTCGGTAACTCGGTGCACCAGACGCGCAGCGCCCCGTGACGCGCCCCTTGCCCTCGTATCCATCCACCCGCCCCGGCAGCGCGCGCGAGGCGGCGGGCGAGCCCGCGCCGATCACGCCGCATCATGTTGCGCATCGTGGCGGTGCGGAGAATCCGAGCGTCGCCGCGTTGCGCGAGCGTTTCGGTGCGGCCATCGTGCGCGCCCACGTCATGTGGGGTGAGACCACCGTGATCGTGGCAGCCGACGCGATTCACGACGTCATCGCGTTCCTGCGCGATGAGCCGGCGCACGCCTACAACTACCTCGTCGATGTCACGGCCGTCGAGTATCGCGACGCCGAGCAGCCGATGGAGCTGGTGTGGCATCTGCGCTCGCTCCCGTGGCAGCGCTTCCTGCGACTCAAGGTCGAGATTCCCAAGGGCGAGCCGCTCGTGGCGCCCAGCATCACCGACCTCTACGCGTCGGCCGACTGGCTCGAGCGTGAGTGCTTCGACATGTTCGGCGTGACCTTCACGGGTCACCCCGATCTGCGGCGCATTCTCATGTGGGACACGTATCGCGAGGGCCATCCGCTGCGGAAGGACTTCCCGTTGCGCGGCCGTTTCAGTCGCTCCGAACAGCTTACCCAGGCGCTGTCGATCGACACGGTGGGACGGTACTCGATGACCGAACTCACGATTGCCGAAGCGTTCGACGACCTGCCGGCGGACATGCGCGAGCGGCTCGCCGAGCGTCGGGCCGCCGAGCTCGCGCGCAGTATGCGCACGCTCGACGCAGGAGATGACGCATGAGCCGCCGCACCATCGAGATGGCGGTCGGCACCAGTGGCGTCGATCAGTTCGGCCGCCCCATGCGCGCGCCACTGGCGGTGCGCGGCAATGGCGCGCTCGTGCTGGAGGCGCCGCCGGAGCCGGAACTCGAAGGCGATCACATGCTGATCAACATCGGGCCGCAGCACCCCGCCACGCACGGTGTGTTGCGCCTCGTGCTCGAGCTCGACGGTGAGACGGTGGTGCGATGCGTCCCGCACATCGGCTATCTGCACTGCGGCTTCGAGAAGATCGGCGAGTACCGGCAGTACAACCAGATCATTCCGTGGACCGATCGCGAGGACTACCTCAACTCGATCGGCAACAACGTCGCGTTCGTGCTGGGGTGCGAGCGTCTCTTCGGCATTCAGATCACGCCGCGGTGCACGGTACTGCGCGTGATCGCCATGGAGATGTCGCGCATCATGTCGCACCTCGTCTGGATGGGCACGACGTGCATCGACATCGGCGCGTTCACGCCCTTCCTGTGGCTGTATCAGGAGCGCGAGAACCTGTACAACCTGCTCGAGGGGTGGGTGGGGGCGCGTCTCACGACGTCCGCCACGCGCGTGGGAGGCATGGCTGCCGAGGTGCCGGACGGCTGGATGGATGGCCTCAAGGCCTTCATCCGTGGCTTCCCGAAGACGCTCGACGAAGCCGATCGCATGCTCGCGCGCAACGGGATCTGGATGGGGCGCACGGTGGGCATCGGGGCGCTCTCGGCCGACGAAGCCATCAACTACGGGCTTTCGGGCGCGATGCTCCGCGCGTCCGGCGTGGCGTACGATGTCCGCAAGGACGTGCCGTACCTCGACTACGAGACGTACGACTTCGACGTGCCCGTCGGCACGCAGGGCGATGTCTACGATCGCTACCTCGTGCGCGTCGAGGAAATGCGACAGAGCATCCGCATTCTGGAGCAGGCGGTGCAGCGACTGCCGGACGGCCCGCTCAACGTGGATGATCCGCGGGTAATCCTGCCGCCCAAGACCCGCGCGACGAGCCAGATGGAAAGCATGATCCATCACTTCAAGCTCGTCATGGAAGGCCCGCGACCGCCGATCGGCGAAGTGTACGTGCCGGTGGAGAGCCCCAAGGGAGAGAAGGGCTACTACCTGGTATCCGATGGCACATCGAAGCCGGTGCGCTGGCGCATTCGGCCGCCGGCGTTCGTCAATCTGTCGGCGATTCCGCGCATGGTCGAAGGCCACCTGCTGTCGGACGTGATCGCCATCAATGCGAGTATCGATATCGTGATGGGAGAGATCGACCGATGACCTACGGACCCAATGCCGGTTCACTCGTGCGCCCGCCTGCCGATCATCACGAGGAGGCGCACACGCCGGTGTTCGTGGGGGAGCGTCGGGAGCAACTCGATGTCATCCTCTCACGCTACCCGACGAAGATGGCGGCGCTGCTGCCCGCCCTCTGGATGGTGCAGGACGCGCGGGGCTGGGTGAGCGAAGGCGCGATGGAGGAAGTCGCGGCCGTGCTCGATCTCACGCCGGCGTACGTGAAGGGCGTGACGTCGTTCTACACCATGTACCACCAGCATCCGGTCGGGAAGCACTTCATCCAGGTGTGCACCACCACGCCGTGCAACGTGTGCGGCGCCGAAGATGTCGTGCAGGCCTTCCTCGACGCGACGGGCTGCGGCGAGTTGGGGCTCACCTCGCCCGATGGGCGGTTCACGGTGATTGAAGTGGAGTGCCTCGGCGCGTGCGGGTTTGCGACGCCGGTCATGATCAACGATGAGTTCATCGAATCCGTGACGCCGGAACTGGCGCGACGGATCGTGACGGAACGGGACTGATGGGATATCCGCATCCACGGCACGCGCGGGAGACCGCCGTGCTCAGCACGTACTTCGGCGATCCGGA
>JALOPN010000211.1 GCA_025453875.1 Gemmatimonadaceae bacterium
GCACCTGAGGAGCGTGCTCTTGAATGACCGACCGAAGCTGCTGAATGCGCCGTGGGCGCATGGTCGCTTCGTAGCGGGCGCGCGACTCGAGCATGGGGATGTCCCCTGCGAGCGGCGCATAGATCCAGCTCGTCTTGCTCGGCGACGGGAGTGGCAGGAGCTCCAGCAGCGCCGCGGGCCCATGGGCGGCGCCGAATTCGCGGGCCTGCAGTCGCCTCAGCGTATCGATGTCGGTAGGTGCCGAGCGATAGGCCTGCAGCATCAGCATGAGTGCGCGCCAGGTGCGCTGCAGCACAGGCCGCGGACCATCGAAGAAACGCGTGACGCCGATGCTCCGGTGGTACTCCGCGAGGTCCTCGACGGATCGCGACCCGCGCTGCTTCCACGCCCCGACGCGTTGTTCGATCTCGGTCAAGCTTTCACCACCGCCCTCTTCCAGACCGACGAACCATATCGGGGCGGAGAAATTGCCGTAGCCGAGGAATCGATCGGTGAACTCGGTGAGGCCGCTATTCGCGAGTAGCTCGTTACCCGGCATGTGGCCATGCCTCGCGCGCCTCGCGGAGGCTGGGGTATCCGTAGTCGACGAACTGGAGGACACCCGACTTCTCGTTGCGGCGCGCGACGCAGTACACGGCGCGTAGCGGCGCTCCGCCGGCGTCGGTGACGGTGATGGAGGCGTGCTGGCCCTCGAAGCTGTCGACTTCGACGATGAAGAGGTTGGGGTCGCGGTAGGTGTCGGACATGATTGGTACTCGCCTCGCAGAACTGCTTCAGCTTCGCAAGGATCGCAGTCGCCGTCGCGCCACCCCCGGTAACTCGCACTGCCACACGGTAAGCACTCGAAACCCGATTGCCTTCAGCGCTTGTACTTTCGCAGCATCACGAGCACGATTGGCAGCGAGCTTCGACTCCCAGAACTCGCGGTTCCGCGTCGGTGTCTTTGCCAAGCGACAGGGCGTATGTCCGTGCCAGAAACACCCGTGCACGAAGATCGCGAACTGTCGACGCTTGTTGGCGAAATCCGGCGTACCTGGCAGACCGCGTACATTGCGCCGTGTGCGGACACCGAGCTCGCGCAGGATTTGTGCGACAGCCTCTTCCGGGGCGGTGCGACTCCGACGGACCTTCTTCATGAGTGCAGAGCGTTCAGGGTCGGTCTGCACTCCAGAACTCACAGCAGCGACGGTTGGCTATTTCCCGCTGCCGACAACATGTATTCGTAATGCGCGTCGAGTGCCTCGAGGAACCCGGGGCGGAACCGAAGAGACCCTGCCCGCGCACGCTGCAGAAAGCCATTCGTTGCGCGCGCCGAAAGCGGCGCCCCTTCGTGCTCTAGAAATTCCGCGAGGGTCGGGTGAACGGCGTCCCTCGGGAACATGGAAACGTCGATCGACTGACGCTCACCCTTGAACCCCCACGCAGCAACGGGCCACGACACGCCACGTGCGAGCGGCAAGCCCTTGCCGATTTGGGTGCGTGCCGAGCTCGACGCCACAGCCTTGCCGACCCACTCGGCCACCGATGTGGTCACGGCATTGCCGACGAGTTTCCAGCGCTTGGCGAGAGCACGACGGTCCGTTCCCACGGCAGCTGTCCAATCGGCGGGAAAACCCTGCATACGCTCAGCGTCGCGGATATCCGGCGTGAACACCATGCCGTCGCGGACCCGCCAGATGGCCGGCGGGGACGCGATACCGATGGTCGAACCGCCCTTGAGTGTCGGTACGGCATCGACGGCCCATCCAAGCCCACCGCGCCCTTCGGTCCAATAGAAGCCGAACGCCGACGCGTGGTCCGGATCGCGCGGTCGCTCCCCGATATCCGTGCCGAACAGCACGGAACGCGGATCTTCGGTCCGCGACGCAAGCAGGATCACGCGCTGACGCCGCTGCGGCACCCCGAACGCACGGGAATCGACGACACGATACGCCCAGGCAAAACCCAACTCTTCGAGACGGGTCGCAACGTGCTCCATGGCCGCACCGCGGTTGAGCCGCAACATGAAGGACACGTTCTCGAGCAGCAGCCAACGGGGGGCCGATTTGCGATCGGACACGAGCCGGAAGATTTCATCCACGAGTCCCGACTGCGTGCCGCCAATGCCCGCCGTGCGTCCGGCCTGACTCAGATCCTGGCAGGGAAAGCCCGCTGCCAGAAGATCGACGCGCTGCAGCTTGGCCAACTGCCGCACGTCGCCTTCGATGCGGACACCTGGAAAGCGCGCGCCGAGCACCGACTGTGCGGCGTTGTCGAGCTCGCAAAGCAGCTTCGTGGAGAAGCCGGCGCGCTCGAGACCATACTCGATGCCGCCGATGCCTGCGAACAGTCCGACCGATGTCAACGAACCAGTAGGCGACATGCTGGGGCGACGGGAAAAAGGACTGGGAAATATATTCTTCGGGTCTTGTTCGGTCAAGACGTCAGCGGGTCGCGAAACGCCCGTCGTACAGACTCGCGATCCGAGTGATCATGGTCTCGTAGTGCCAATTCTCGCCGCGCGCAGGGAAGCCGGGGATCTCCGGCAGCGAGACGCCGCCGCCGTCGTTACGCATGGCGATCGGGTACACCCCGACCGCATCGTACCCGTGCTCGGTGGTGTGGCTGCGCACGCGGAGCTTCTTCACGCGATCGAGGATCACCTGCGCCCCGTTCGGCTGCCTCTCGGTGGTGAGCACCGGGTGCGCCGGATCGAAGCCCTTCTTGTTGCGGTCCGAGCTCACGAAATCCTCGGAAGCATTGATCATAACGAGACCGACGGCCACCGCATGCTGGGACGAACCGTTCATACAGGTGTACGCCGACGTGAGTTCGTCGAACAGGCGAGGTGCCGCGCGGACGTGAGCGGTCATCGCCGCTTTCGCTTCGAGGGCCACCAAGACGTCGCCGACCGGGCGATGCTCGAATCGCGGTAAGGCCGCCAAGATCGCCCGCTCTCGTTCGTCCAGCAGCACGCGGTACTCGCCCGCCAGTTCCTCGAACGACCGCCAACGACCGGGAAGGTCGTCCGGCTCGTTCTCGAGCGGCTCGCAGATCACCAGATCGAGATCCTTCCGCTTGTCGGTGCGGAAATCGATCATCTGATGGTTGATGCCGAAGGCGACCTTGCCCTCCGCCACGTGGCGGCGCAGGAGCGAACAGCGCTGGAGCACGTCGAACAGCACCACCCAGCAGGCGATCTTGGAGTGACGGTCGCTGCGGGAGTGGTACTGCCACTGATTGCCGTGCTGGTCGGCGATCCGCGTCGCCTCGATACTTCGAGCAATGATTCGCTGTCCGAACATTCCGTGGCCGTCGTGGTGAAGGTCGTGAAAGACGAAAACTAGCGCCTGTCTACCGAGGCTGTGTGTCCTGGCGGGGCCGGATCGGGCGGGATACGTTCTCGCCATGACGGTCGTGCCATGCCCTTCGATCTGACGCCGCTGGAGCGCGGGGGCCTATACACGCGCCCGGAGCTCGCGGCGCTGTGGGGCTACGCCGGCTATCAGGCGTTCGCGCGTGGGGTGTTCACGCCGCAGGGGGCGCGTACGATCGTGCTGTTCGTGACCCGTCAGAAGCAGGCCGGGCTGACCGCCTACAAGGACGCCCTGGTGGGAGACCACCTGACGTGGGAGGGCGAGTCATCGCACAGCAGCGATACGCGCATCGCGCGCGCCGCAGAGACCGGTGAGGCCATTCACCTGTTCTACCGGGACGTGCATCACACGCCATTCCGGTATCACGGGCAGGTGCTGCTCACGCAGTACAGCGAGCGGCGAGATGGTCCAAGCCGCTTCGCGTTTCAGTTGCTCCACGACCTGAGCGCCTTCGACGATCTCGAAGTGCACGCCTCAGAGCTGGTACCACTGCCAAGCACCGAACGTGAGCAGGTGACCAAGGCGCGCGTCGGACAAGGACGGTTCCGCGAACACCTGCTGGCGCTGTGGAAGGGCTGTGCCGTGACCGGAGTCGA
>JALOPN010000212.1 GCA_025453875.1 Gemmatimonadaceae bacterium
AACAACCCGGAAGCGTTCGGCGTGGGGCAGGGATTCGGCGATGTCTTCGGACGGCGGCCGGAGAATGTGTTCCTCGTGAAGGCGAGCTTCTGGTTGGGGCGGTAGCGGCCCGGTGCTCGGCTGCCTTGACCCGCGCCGCCGAGCGCCGGATACTCCCGGGAGCACGCAGGGGCGTGGTGCTTCGATCACGCGCTCGGCGACGTCACTCCCGAGGGTCCACCGTTGCGCCGACATCTCCGAGCCATCCGGTCTGCACTGGCGCTCGTGTGTCTTTCCGCGATGCCGGCGACGGCCCAGCTTGTCGCGACTGGCGCCGCAGCGCGCGCCGACTCGTCGCCGGAACGCGCGGCGCTCCGGCGGGCGATCGAGAAGTTCCAGGATCGGTGGCGTTCGACGTGGCAGCGGGAGCATCGTCGGCAGTATGGCAACCTCGATCTGTTCGAGATTCGCGGGATCCCGTATGCGTCGAAGGGTGTGGTCGAAACGGTGTGGTCGAAACGACGCCGTCGCGAGGCCGCGAGCAGCTCGATGCCGCGCTGAGCGGACGTCGACCGGCACCGACGCCGCGGACGATTCCGCCCGCCGATCCGATCACCACCGGTGGGTTCTCTCCCTTTCAGGGCGAGCGCAATGCCGGCAGCTTCACGCCGAACGTGCAGCGCTATCAGGCACTGCTGTGCATCATCGGCAGTCCCAGCGATCTCGAAATCGAGCAGCGCAAGCGGGCGATGTACGCCGGTGCAAGCGGGCGATGTACGCCGGTGTGTCGCCGGGAGTGACGCGACAGCGTGCCGCCATCACCCCCGCGATGTCGCGACTGATCGAGGATCCCACGGGTGGCACGTGTCCCTCGTGGTTGCCCGAGCTCGAGAAGGACCCACCGGACGAGGACGAGTCCCTCGATCTCGCGATCCCGCCGCGCGAACGCCGCTCGATCGCGACCAATCGTGATGCGCTGCTCCGCGAGCTGGACGAGGCGCAAGGGCGCGCGCCCAACGATCCGTGGATTGCGGAGCAGCGCGTGCGCTTCCTGCTCGACGCGCGCGCGACGCAGCGTGCGCAGGACGCCGCTGCCTCGTGTGCGGGCGATGCGCTGTCGTGTCTCGAACTGCAAGCGCTCGTGCTGGAGCAAGCCAATGACGTGGCGGGCGCCGAAGCGGCGTTTCGGCGCGCGGACTCACTGCACGCGGCGAGTACCGGTCGCTGTCTCGATGCGGACGCGCTCTTCGTCCTGCCGCCCGCACAGCGCTCGGCGCTATCACAGCGCGCGTGCGCCGAACAACGCGCGTGGGAGGCGCGCCTCTGGTGGCTGGCGGATCCCCTCTGGGGCGTGGCCGGCAACGAACGCTACCTCGCCCATCGCACACGGCAGGCGCAGATGCGCCTGCGCAGCGCTCTTGACCGCGATGAACGATTCGTGTGGTCGCCACTCGCCGGTGGGCGTGGGATGCGCGAGTTGATCATTCGCTATGGCTGGCCAACGCACACCTTCTGGTCGGGCGGCCAGCTCGAGCATGACATCAGCGCATTTCGCGAAGTGGGCGTCGCCATTGTGGCACCGCCGTACACGGCGAAGGAGTACCGGCGCGATCGTCAGGCGTTGGTGCCGACGCCGCGCATCATCGATGATCCGTACACGGCCGTTGCATCCGACTGGGAGTTCTCGCCGCCGTCAGGCCGCTCGTACGAGGCGTGGTGGCCCGTCGAGCACATGCGCTTGCCCGTGTCGCTGCTGCCGCTGCCGCAGGGGCAGGATGTGATGCTGCGCCGCGATAGCACGGTGCGATTTGTGAATGCCGTGCAGGGCGCGACGGCGTCGCTGGGCGTGAGTGAGGATGAAGCGTGGGTTGCGGTGCTGGCCGGCAGCACGGGTCCCGATGACGTGTACACGCTGCGTGAAGCCGCGCACCTGGGTTCTTCGACGCTGCGATTCGATGTGCATATGCCGAGTGCACCGCGCATGATGCTGAGTACGGAGGTGCTCGTGCCCGCCATGCCGCAGGTCGCGTTGCGCGATCGACGGGGGGTGTCGTTGCCGAGCACTCTGCAGGACATGGCCCCCGGTAGCGTGGCGCTTTCGGAGCCGATGATGCTCGCGCTGCCGTCTGGGGTTGCCGTGACGCCCACCGATCCGGACAGCGCGGCGGCGTTCCTGGCCGGCACGCTCGCGTTCGCGCGCACGGCGCCCCTCGCACTGTACTGGGAGAGCTACGGCTTTGCGGCGACCGATACGGTGGACGTGTCGCTGCGCATCGTGCGCGATGATGACGCGGGGCGAGTGCGTCGCGTGGGCGAAGTGCTCGGGCTCGTGGGTGAACGCCGTGACAGCGTGCTGATCACCTGGCGCGAGCCCGACGTGCGCCGTGGTCGCGTGGTCGAGGCCGCGTCATCCGTGACGGTGCTCAGTCGCGGCCTGCAACTCAACGTCGAGGCGCTTCCCGCAGGCACGTACCGTCTGGTGCTCGAGTTGCTGCGCGCTGATGGTGCGCGGGCGCGCAGCGAACGGCGGTTCGTGCTCGTCGATTAGGGCACGCGCACCGGGCGCCGCGACTCGGTAGCCGGCACGGCCAGCCATTGCACGAACCACCGCACACCACACGCCGTGGCCAGCAGCAGCAGTCCCGTGCCGGCGTAGTATTGGTCGCGTTCGAGATACGTCGTGCACAGTCGCACCGGCGCGTCGCGAAGCAGCAGCCCCGCGACGGCCGCCATCCACGTGAGATTGCCCACGAAGAACGCCTGCCCGAGTGCGCCGGCCCGCGCCCACGCACCCCGCATGAGTGCGCCGGTGACGACCAGGGTGACCGATTGCAGCCACGCCACGCTCGGCGATGTCACGGCGAGGTCGAGCGCACGCGGAATCATCCACGTGGTGAGCACCGCGGTACCGAGCAGCAAGCCTGATGCGCCCGCCGGATCGAAGAGTGCGTCCACGCTGCGTGTGGTGGCGCGCCCGCGCAGCAGCCAGCCGGCCAGCAGGAGCAGCGGTACCTGTGCGAGCATGTGCAGACTCATGCGCGCGACCAGCACGTCTCGCACCGGCGTGGCCGCCAGCGTGATCGCGAGCAGTGCACCGAGGCGGCGTGCCGTGATCACGGTGTCGCCGCCCACGCGTCGAGCGCTGCGTCGAGCGCGCCGTCCACGTCGCTGATGTCCATGATGCGCACCAGTCGCCCTCTCGGGTCCACGATGTGTAACGCCGCGTTGTGCACCCAGCCGCCGTTTTCATCCGACACTACCTGCACCCCGAAGGTCTGCAGCAGTGCGTCACGCCCGATGGTATCCACAGGGGTCGCGAGCATCCACACGGTCGCGTCGGCGCGCTTCATCATCGCGTAGCGCGCGAGACGCTCCGGATCGTCATGCGCGACGTCGAAAGAAACCGTGAGCAAGCGAACGCGATCTTCGAGTCCGCGCTCGAGAATGGCGCGCTGCAACTGCTGATAGGTGTCACCCAGCACACCGCAGACCGTGACGCAGCGCGTGTACACGAAGTCCACGATCACCGCGCGCGGCCGAGCCGTCGTGTCGTGAGGCTCAGCGAGGACCGGTCGCACCGTGCCGTCGATGGCACGCACGGCCACCGCGGGCACCGGTTGCGGGTCGCGCGCGACGCGACGCATGCGGTCGGCATCGGTGGTGAGTACCGCAAAGCCGCTGGTCGCCCACCCGAGGAGCAGCACGCTCGCGCCTACCGCACCCGCGATGCCGACCGCCGCGCGCCACGGGCGTGCCCGCACCGTCACGGCACCGTCTCCAACTCGGCGCCTCCCTGCCACGGCGTGCTGCGCGACGCGGTGCGGGCGCGTTCACTCGCCACGGTTTCCACGGTGACAGCCGTCGCGGCGTTGCCCCAGGTGCTGCGCACGTAGGTGGCGAGTGCGGCAAGCTCCTCGTCGGAGAGCGTGCTCCACGCGGGCATGAGTCCGTTGTACACGGTGCCGTTCACGTCGATCGGGCCCTGGATGCCGTGCAACAGGATCTGCACGAGCCGCGTCTCGGATCCGGTCACCCACGACGAGGCCGCGAGCGGCGGGAACACGCCGGCCACACCCTGTCCGGTGGCCTGATGACACCCCGCGCACTTGCCCGCGTAGAGCTGCGCGCCGTTCACCTCGCCCACTGGTGCGCCGGCGAGTGCAGTGAGCGTGCGGCTGTCACCCGTGCTGGCGTCACCGAGATTGTCCGCACCCAGGATGTACACGGCGCCCCAGATCACCATGCCGAGCACGACGAGCACAAACACGCGTGGGAGCGGTCGCACGGTTTCATCCGGATCCTCGTACTCACGCTGACGCGGCTGCTTGCGGTAGCGGTCACTCATGGCGTCACCGGGCGCACGGGATACGATCGGTCGAGCGAGAGCAGATACGCGGTGAGATCGAGCGCCTCCTGCGTGGCGACGATGCGCTCGTCCTCGCGCGCAAACGCCGGTGGCAGTGTGACCACGACTTCACCGGGTACCGCGGGCCCGCGACGGCGTTCGAACAGATACGGATACGCCGGCATGATCGACCCCGGCGAATATGCACGCGGTTGA
>JALOPN010000213.1 GCA_025453875.1 Gemmatimonadaceae bacterium
CGACCAAGTGTTGCACGTTTCGCTGGCAACGGCACGTTTCTGGGCCGTATCGGTCGAAGCGGCGAGGGCCCGGGCGAGTTTGTCGCCCCAACGGGGCTGGCATTCCCCAACGACTCGACGGTCGCCGTGCTCGACCTGCGCGCCAATCAGATTTCGCTCTTCACGCGCGAATCCGGACGATTCATCCGACGTCGTCCCTTCGAGGGGAGCTACCGTTCAATCAGTGCGGGTCGAGACAGCCTCTGGCTTGGTCTCTGGAACGCGCGGCTCGGAACCTCGATCGCGCTGTGGAGCGTCACGGATGACACGATTTCGCATCGCCTGCCCCTTCCGTCGGTGTACGGTCCACAAGACTGGCGTACCATGCTCCTCGACCGCACGATCGTCGTACCGATCAGTAATGCTCTGCTCGTGGCATTCGCCGGGCAGGAATCACTCCTGCTGACCGACCCGAACGGATTGGTGATCGACTCACTCGCCGTACCCGTGCTGCGTCGTCGCGGGATCCCGGACGACGTCGAGGAGCGCATGCGCGCCGAAGGCACGATGGAAGGCGCATGGCGCATTGCGTCCTACCTGCTTGCCGCCTCGCGATCGTGCACGCGGACATGGAGTTGAAGGATCGTACGTTCCTGATGGACGTCTTCGTCAGTCTGCTGTCCCCTGATCTCAAGCGTGCGTGCGTTGATGAACCCCTGCCGCTCACCGGCGAAGCGCAGCCGTGGTTGGCCTTCCGAGGCGACACGCTGTTCGCGCTCGAACAGGTGACGGCAGACAGCGAACGCGTCCGGACGGTGGTGCGCCGTTTCGTGCCGAATCCGACCGCTTGCTCGTGGCGCCCCGTCAAACGCTGGTGACCGAACGCCGCGCGTGGCGCTTACTTCTCCTGCGCCGCCTTCTCCAGATTCGACAGCGAGCCGGACACCCACAACGTATCGGAATCCTTGAGTGGCGCATCGGGGTCGGGCACGCCGGCGACGTTGCCGCTGAGCATGCACTTCACGCCCACCACGGAGATACCGAGCTTGCGGCGCACATCGATCTCGCGCAGCGACTGACCGATCCAGCTGTCCGGAATCGCCATCTCCTGAATGGCGAAGTTGTCGCCCACCGGGACGAAGCTCAGGATTTCGTGACTGATGACGGCTTCCGCGAGGCGCTGTCCGGAGTCCCGCTCCGGGAACACCGTTCCCGTCACGCCAAGCTTCTCCACCACCCGCGCGTGCTGCTCGGAGATCACCTTGACGTGAATCTCCTGCACCTTGATGTCCTTGAGCGCGAGCACGGCCAGAATGGAGGCCGTGATGTCATCGCCCGTGGACACGATGCCGGCATCGGCGTTCTTGCAGCCGATATCCAGCAGCACCTGCGGGTTCGTGCCATCGGCGACCACGGCGCGCGCCGCGCGCGGTGCGATGCGGTCCACCAGCTCCTGACGGCGGTCCACCGCGATCACGTCCACGCCCTTCTTCGCGAGGGCTTCCGCCACCGCCATACCGAAGTTGCCCAGCCCGATCACGACCATGCGCTTCATGGCGCTCTCCTCCGTGCGTCACCCGATGGAGACATCTTCGCGGGCGTACGAGAATGACTGCTGATGCGTGCGGGCCCGCAGCGCCAGCGCGGCGGCGAACGCGAGCGGACCCACACGACCAATGAACATGAGCACCGTGATCACCACGCGCGACCCCGTCTCGAGGTGACCGATGCTACCGAGCGACAACCCCACCGTGTTGAACGCACTCACCACCTCGAACACCTCACGCAGGAAGCCCACGCCGGGCGCCTCCTGCGTCTCGGTCGTGGTGAGCAGGAAGATGGCGATGGCCACGACGGTGAACGCGAAGACGGCCACACCGATCGCGCGCTGCACCGTCTCTTCGGGAATCGTGCGCGCCCACACGGACACGTTCGTCGCGCCGCGCATGCGCGCCCACGCCACGAGCCCGATCACCACGACCGTGGTGATCTTGAGGCCACCGGCCGTGGAGCCCGGTGCTCCTCCCACCGTCATGAGCAGGATGGTGAGAAAGTTCGACGCGTCGCTCGCCTGCGCGTAGTCGATCGCGTTGAATCCGGCGGTACGCGCCGTGACGCTCATGAACGTGCCGCCGAGCACGCGGGCGAGCGGCGAGAGGTCGGCGAACACGCCACGCCACTCGAACACCGTGAAGAGCACCGCGCCGATACCGATGGCACCCGCCGTGGCCGCAAACACGAGCTTGCTGTGCAACGACAACCGCACGCGTGCCGTCGAACGCCGCTGCTGCCAGCGCTGCGCCAGCTCCTCGAGCGTGAGAAAGCCGAGGCCGCCGATCACGATGAGCGCCATCAAAATCAGCAACACCGGCGCGTGTGACTGCCAGCTGATCAGCGAATCGGAAAACGTGGAGAACCCTGCGTTGCAGAACGCGCTCACCGCGTGGAACAGCGCATGCCACGCGGCATCGGCCGCCGAGAAGCGCGGCAGGAACCAGCCGAACAGCAGCAGCGCGCCGAGCAACTCGAAGCCGAGCGTGAAGAGCACGACATCGCGCACGAGCCGCGAGGTGTCGAGCCCGGGCGCCACGGATGACATGGAGGGCACCATCGACGTGGTCACCGACTCCGTGCGCACCGACAAGCGCCCGCCCAGCCCGAGGATGAGCAGTGACGTGAGCGTGATGATGCCGAGCCCGCCGAGCTGGATGAGCACGAGCAGGTACGCCTGGCCGAGTCGCGTGAAGTGCGTCGCGGTGTCCACCACGATGAGTCCGGTCACGCAAATCGCGCTCGTGGCCGTGAACAGCGCGTCGATCCAGCCCAGCGGCACACCATCCACGTAGAGCGCGGGGATCGTGTGCAGTCCCAGCGCGCCGAACGCGATGAGCCCGAGGAACGTCCCGGCCGTCAGTCGGGAGGGGGTGGAACGACGCCAGAACGCGAGCTCGTGCAGGCGCATCTCAGCGCGGGTACTTCGCCTCGTACCGGGTGATGCACTCCGAAATGGTGGCGAGCGCCTGCATGCTCTTCCCCCATCCGCCGATCTCCACGCGCTTCCCCTCGAGGTCCTTGTAGATCGAGAAGAAGTGCTCGACTTCCTTGAGATAGTGCTGCGGCAGGTCCGCGATGTCGAAGTACTCCTGGTGATACGGATCCTCGCTCGGCACGGCGAGGATCTTCTCATCGGGTTCGCCGCGGTCCTTCATGTACAGCACACCCACCGGACGCACGGTGATGAGACACCCAGGGAACGTGGGCTCGTTGATCATCACGAGCACGTCGAGCGGGTCGCCGTCTTCGGCCAGCGTGCCGGGGATAAAGCCGTAGTCACCCGGATACGTCACCGCCGAGTACAGCACACGATCGAGCTTGAGCAGACCGGTCTGCTTGTCGAGTTCGTACTTGTTGCGGCTCCCCGAAGGGATCTCGATCACGGCCGTGACCTGTTCCGGCGGATGCGGACCAGCCGGGATGTCGTGCCAGAGATTGGACATGCGAGTTGCAGTACGAGACAGCGGAGCCGCGCGAGTCGCGCCTCCGTAAAATCCGGATGTGGTGGCGTTCCGTCAGCGACGCGCCAGCACGGCCGCCGCGTCGAGCGCGAAGTAGGTGATCACCATGTCGGCACCGGCGCGCACGATCGCCAGCAGCGATTCCATCATCGCCCGCTCGCCATCGAGCCAGCCACGCTCGGCCGCTGCCTTGATCATCGCGAACTCGCCGCTCACCTGATAGGCACACAACGGCACGCCCGTGTCACGCTTCACCGCCTGGATCACGTCGAGGTACGCGCCGGCCGGCTTCACCATGAGGATGTCGGCCCCCTCGGCCAGATCGAGTCGCACTTCCTTGAGCGCCTCGCCGCCGTTGGCCGGGTCCATCTGGTACGCTCGCCGGTCACCAAAGCTCGGCGTGCTCTCGGCGGCCTCGCGAAACGGGCCGTAGAACGCCGAGGCATACTTGGCCGCGTAGCTCATGATCGGTACCTGCGAATAGCCCGCCGCATCGAGCGCATCTCGCATCGCACCCACACGTCCGTCCATCATGTCGCTTGGCGCGACGATGTCCGCGCCCGCCTCGGCGTGTGAGAGCGCCTCGCGCACAAGCAGCGTGAGCGTGGCGTCGTTGTCCACCTCGCCGCTCGGCGTGAGCCGTCCGCAGTGGCCGTGGTCGGTGTACTCGCACATGCACACGTCGGTGATCACGAGCAGGGACGGCACGGCGGCCTTGATCGCGCGGATCGCCTCCTGCACCGGCCCGTGCTCGTGCCAGCCACTCGTGCCGTCGCCATCCTTGTGCTCCGGAATCCCGAAGAGCAGCACGCCGCCAATGCCCGCCGCCGCCGC
>JALOPN010000214.1 GCA_025453875.1 Gemmatimonadaceae bacterium
TGCGCGAACGGCCGGTCACCTTGCAGAAGGAGCCCGCCTTCCCGATCCGGTCGCGGCGCCCGGATCGTTGACGGCATGAGCACCGCACCCGTCGCCGGTCGGCTCGGACCGATTCTCGCGTGGCTCGTCCCCATCGAGGGGCCACCGATCGAAGCGTGGCGTCGCCGCATCCTCGCGGCGACGCTCCTGAGCCTCGCCGTCTTCGGCCTGATCGCGTACGTGCCGAGCGTGTGGTTGGCGGTCGATCAGGATGAGTGGGCGGTGGTGGTGCTCGACACCATCGCCTATCTGAGCATCGTCGGGGTCATGTTCGCGCGGCGCGTCGACTACCGGCGACGCGCGTGGGTGGTGCTGTTCTTCGTGGGCAGTCTGGGCGTCTTCTTTCTCACGCGCTTCGGGCCATTCGCCGCCGGCTTTCCGTGGCTGCTGGCGTTTCCGATCGTGGCCTCGGTGCTGCTCGGCTTGCGGCAGGGGCTGCGACTGCTCGTGTTGACGGCGTGCATCCTGATCGGGCTCGGTGTGCTGCTGGCGATGGGTAGGCTGCCGTGGGTCCCGCTCATGCCAACGACGGGTGCTCCACCACTCGTCTACTGGACCGTGAGCACCTTGAGCGTACTCATGCTGGCGGCGCTCGCCACGATTTCGGTGGGCGTGCTGGTGGACGGGCTCGGGCGCGAAGCGACGGCGCGCGCTGAAGCCGAGGCGGAGCGTTCCCGCCTGACGGCCGCGATCGATCAGAGCGGCGAGCTGGTGCTGCTGCTCGATCCGACGGGCGACGTCCGCTACGGCAACACCAGTGCACGCGCGCTCGCGCATCCGGCGTTGCTGCGTACGCTCATGATGCACTGGGATGGTGTCCACCGTGGCACGCCGTGGGCGGGTATCCTCGAAGTGCCGCAGCACGAGAACACACCGCCGCTGACGCTCTCGGGCACGCTCTCGCCCGTACGCGATGACGTCGGTGCGATCACGGGCATGCTCGCGACGCTGCGTGACATCGCGCGCGAACGCGTGCTCCAGCAGCAGTTGCAGGAGGCGCGCAAGCTCGAGGCCGTCGGGACGCTCGCCGGCGGCATTGCGCACGACTTCAACAACCTGCTGCAACCGATCGTGCTCAACACGGAGGCCGCGCAAGCGGAGCTCCCATCCACGCACGCGGCGCAGCCGCTGTTGCGCGATGTTCGGCAGGCGGCAGAAAGTGCGCGCGCGCTCATTCGTCGCATTCTCACGTTCACGCGCGACGCCGCGCACGAGCGGCGACCGCTTGACCTCGGCACGCTGGTGCGTGAAACGGAACGCCTGTTGCGCACGACGTTGCCGACGACCGTGCGTCTGGAGTCGCACCTCGATGACGGCGTGATCGTGCAGGCCGAACCGGGTGAGTTGCAACAGGTGCTGCTGAATCTCGCCACGAACGCCGTGCATGCCATGCCGGCCGGTGGCGTGCTCACCCTGCGCGTCACGCGCCTCGCGATTGCGACACATTCGGCGCGTGCGGCCCTCGCCAACGCGTTTCCCGCGGCGTCGCACGTGGCGTGGCTGGAGGTGGAAGACACCGGCGCCGGCATGTCACCCGACACGCTCGCTCGCGCGTTCGATCCGTTCTTCTCGACGAAGGGGCCGCGCGGTGGTACGGGCCTCGGCCTTGCGATGGTGCACGGGACCGTGACGGCGCTGGGCGGCCTGATTCTCCCCGACAGCGCGCCTGGCCGTGGCACCCGAATGTCGATCGCGTTGCCGCTCTGCCACGCCACGCCACAGCCGCTCGATGCGCCGACCATGCTGCCCGCGGTGGCCCGGCGTCGGCGCGTCGTGCTCATCGACGATGACCCGGCGGTGCTGGCGGCGACGGCGCGACTCCTCGAGCGCAGCGATTGCGACGTCGTACGTTTCCAGGATGCGCGCGCTGCGCTCGCCACACTCGAAGAGTCCAGCGACGCGTGGGACTGCGTGATCACCGACCTGACCATGCCAACGATGAGCGGCCTCGAACTCGCCGACGCGATTCACGCGCGACATCCGGCCTTGCCGATCGTGCTGATGACCGGCTATCTCGAAGACGACGCGGCCGCCCGGTTCGCGCGCCCCTCACTTCGCCTCGTCCTGTCGAAGCCCTTCACGTCGGCGGATCTGCAGCGCGCCCTCGATACGCTCGTGCCCACCTGACGTCCGCGTGACGCCGTCCACCTCGTCCTCCTCGCGCACCACACTCCTGCTGGTCGCCGCGCTTGCCGCGACGGCCACCATCGTCGGGCTGACCTGGCTGCCCGACACGCCAGCGCTCGTGTGGTGCACCAAACCGCTGGCGACCGCGTCGCTGGCCGTGCTGGCACTGCGCACCGATCCGCCGATCGCCGCGCGCTATCGGACGCTGGTGGCGCTCGCGCTGGTGCTCTCCACCGTTGGCGATGTGCTGCTCATGCTCCCGACGGATCGCTTCGTGGCGGGCCTCGCGGCCTTCCTCGGCGCGCACGTCCTCTACCTCGCCGCCTTCGCCTCGCGCGCCGCCCTGCTGCGTCATCGCAGCGGTGTCATCGGCTACGCCGCCGTCGCGACGGTCGTCCTCGCGCTGGTGCTGCCGGTGGTCGGTGGTGTGCTGCGCACGGCGATCATCGCCTACGTGATCGTCATCGCCCTCATGGCCGCACAAGCGACCAGCTGGATGCTCGATGCACCGACGAATCGCTCGGCGCGGCTTGCTGCCATCGGCGCCTCGCTCTTCGTGGCATCCGACGCCTTGCTCGCGCTCGATCGATTCGTGCTGATCGTGCCGGCGCGCGATGCGCTGGTGCTCGCGCCGTATTGGCTCGGACAGGCGTGCCTCGCGCTCTCGGTCGCGGTGCCTCCGGCACCAGCGCTGCGTCTCCCGTCATGAGGACACGATCGACGCGTCGTGCGACATGCGTGGCGACGGGCGCCTTGCTGCTGTCGCTGCTCGGTCGCGCGCTCGCCGCGCAGGACGCTGCACCGCGGCTGCTGCGCCCCGCCGACATCGACCGACTTCCCCTGCAGACGGCGGGCCTTCGCCTCGCCTACGGCACGGATTCACTGCAGTTCGGCGAGTTGCGTGTCCCGAGTGGTTCCGGACCATTTCCCGTGGCGATCGTGCTGCACGGCGGATGCTGGTACGGTCCGTATGCAAACGTGCGCAATGCCGCGCCGCTCGCCGATGCGCTGACAGCAGCGGGCATCGCCACATGGAACGTCGAGTATCGCCGCTACGATCATCCGGGCGGCGGCTGGCCCGGCACGTTTACCGATGTCGCCGACGCCGTCGATCACGTGCGTCGCCTCGCCGGTACGCACGCGCTCGATACGACCCGCATCGTTGCGGTCGGGCACTCGGCGGGGGCGCAGTTGGCCGCGTGGCTGGCCACCCGACCGCGCCTTCCATCGACGAGTGTGCTGCACCGCGCGGCGCCGCTTCGCCTGACCGGCGTCGTGGCACTCGGCGGCGTGATGGATCTGCGGGAGTTCCAGGGGCGGCAGCGCGCCACCTGCGGCAACCCCGCGGTCGAGTCGCTGCTCGGCGGCCTCCCCGGCGTGGTGCCTGAGCGACTCGCCGAGGTCTCGCCCATCGAACGTCTGCCGTTGGGCGTCCCGCACGAACACGTCGCGGGCGCGCTGGATCGCATCGCGCCGCAGGACATCACCGAGCGTTTCGCCGAGGCGGCCCGTGCGCGAGGGGACACCGTGACCGTCACGATCGTCCCGGCACTCGGCCATCACGACATCATGGCGCCACGCACGGCCGCCGGCGCGGCGGCGATTCGTGCCGTGCGACGTCTGCTCGGTCTCGTCCCCGAATAGCCGAGGGCACGCCCCCGGGGGCGCTCTGGACAACGGGCGCGCTCCATGCTGCAGGCGGGCCGGATCGGTCCGGCCACGCTGCCGCTCACCACGAGGACGCCCATGAAGGACTCGCAACTGAAAGCGCTGATCCGGAAGACGACTGGCAAGGCGCAGGCGAAGAAGCCGCAACAGCGGCCATCGTTCGATCCAACGCTTGACGCCACGCGTCGCGAGCAGGAGCGACTTCTGACGCGTGTGCGGCGCGTTGTTCGCGCCCGAGCGTGCATTCGCCCCGATCGGAGGGAACCGTCAATGACCTGGAACGAACGGCTGCAGGAACTCGTCACCAATCTCGAGCAGGAACGCGACGAGTTGCGCGTGAAGTTGCATCTGGCCTCACGCGAAGCGAAGGACGAGTTCGACGCCATGGAGAGCAAACTCGATGCGCTGCGCGCTCGGCTGATTGCCTCGAGCGCCGATGCGCGCGAGACGGCATCCGACGTCGGCGATGTCGTCGGCGAAACGGCGCGTCGGGTCGCAGACGACCTGCGTGACGGCTACCGGAAGCTGCGGGATCACATGTCCGGCCCGTGAACGCCGACGGAGCGCCCGACACGCGCCCGACGGACCTCGACGCACTGCGCCGCCGCGAAGAACGTCTCCGGCTCGCCGTTGAAGCGACCGGTGCCGGGGTGTGGGATACCCACGCGGACGCCGGCGAGCCGTTTGTCTCACCCCACATCGAGGCGCTGCTCGGGTACGCCCCTCTGCAGACGCCGCGTGCACTGCGTGCGCTGCTTCGCCACGTGGTCGCCGACGATCGACCCCGCGTGCTCGAGCGCCTGCGTCGTGCGCGCGCCACGGGCGCTCCGTTCACGATCGACTGCCGCGTCACCAACACGCGCGGCCAGATCCGATGGGTGCATCTCCGTGGGCGCTTCATCGACACGCCGTCGCGTACTGCACCGCGCAGCATCGGCACGATCGTCGATATCACCTCGGAGTTCGAAGCCAATGAGGCGCGTCTCGAGGCCGCTCGGACCCATTCGCTGGAAGAGCTGCGTCGGGCCGAGCAACAGGCGCAACGCGATGCGCAGATGCATCACGCGCAGAAGCTCGAGTCGCTCGGCCTGCTCGCCGGCGGGATTGCGCACGATTTCAACAATCTGCTCGTTGGCGTCCTCTCGAACGCGTCACTGGCGCTGCTCGATCTCGAGGAGCGTTCTCCGGTGCGTGGCATCGTGCTCGACATCGAGCGTACCGCGCAGCGCGCCGCCGACCTGACGCGACAGCTGCTCGCGTACTCGGGGAAAGGGCGCTTCGTGGTCGAGTCGCTGGACCTGAGCGCCCTCGCGCGCGAGATGTCGCAACTGCTGCGCACGGTGGTCAGCAAGGACGCAACGCTGCATCTCGAACTCGACGAGGCGCTCCCGCCAATCGAGGGTGATGCGACGCAGTTGCGACAGGTGATCATGAACCTGATCACCAACGCAAGCGACGCGCTCTCGGGACGACCCGGGACGATTGCGATTCGTACCGGCCAGGGTCTCCCGGTCGCGCGCGACGACACGATGACGTTCGGCGAGGCCTGCACCAGCAACGAGGTGGTGTGGCTCGAAGTCAGTGATTCGGGGATCGGCATGACGCGCGACGTCGCGGAGCGCATCTTCGACCCGTTCTTCAGCACCAAGTTCACCGGACGCGGCCTCGGCCTCGCCGCCACGCTTGGCATCGTACGCGGCCACCACGGGGCGATCACGCTCGAGACCACCCCCGGGCAGGGTACGCGGCTGCGGCTGTGCTTCCCGACACTGCGTGCACCGGCGGTGACCGAGGTTGCGCCGCCACGCCCCGCCGAGCACGCGCGCAGCGGCCGCGTGCTCGTGGTCGATGATGATCGCGTGGTGCGCAGCGTCACGAGCGCCCTGCTGACCCGGCAGGGCTACGCCGTGACGACGGTGGAATCGGGGCAGGACGCGCTCGAGGAACTGGCGCAGCGCAGCGAATCGTTTGCCTTCGCATTGATCGACCTCACCATGCCCGGGCTGACGGGCGTGGAAGTGCTCGAGCAATGGCGCGCTCGCGAACGTCGCGAGGGCCGTTCTCCGCTGCCTGTGGTGCTCATGAGTGGCTACACCGAAGTTGACGTCGCGCCGCATCTCGCCGACCTGCAGGTCTCGGGATTCCTGCAGAAGCCGTTCACGCTCGCAGCCGTCGAAGCCATGATCGACGCGCTGCCGGCCACATGACCGAGCGCCCGTTCCTCACGGCCCACTGGCGCGATCTCGTGATGGTGTCGTGGGCGGTCGATCCACGCCTGCTCCGTGCCAC
>JALOPN010000215.1 GCA_025453875.1 Gemmatimonadaceae bacterium
GTCTTCGCGTCCGGCCGTTCATGGCCGTCGGTCGAAAACCGAGTGGCTGGAAGACGAACCGAAGAAGAACCCAAGACGGACGAAGAAGGGCAACTCATCACGGCGGCGAGGGACCGGCCAACGCGTTGAGTTGCCCTTCTTGGTTTGTCTTCAGTTTGTCTTGGGTTCGTCTTCCAGCGGCTTGGTTGGTGTGATCTGTTGGTGCGCTGAGAACTGCAGGACGCGAAGACGCGAGGGACGCGAAGGACGCGAGAACGGCTACAGCGAACCCACGGTGTGGAGGCAGTCATCTCAACCGAAGGGATTGTCTTCGTGTGCTTCGCGCCCTTCGCGTCTTCGCGTCCGGCAGTTCATGGCCGTCGCTCGAGAACCGAGTGGCTGGAAGACGAACCGAAGAAGAACCCAAGACGGACGAAGAAGGGCAACTCATCGCGGCGGCGAGGGACCGGCCAACGCGTTGAGTTGCCCTTCTTGGTTTGTCTTGAGTTTTTCTTGGGTTCGTCTTCCAGCGGCTCGGTTGGTGTGATCTGTTGATGCGCTGAGAACTGCAGGACGCGAAGACGCGAGAGACGCGAGGGACGCGAGGGACGCGAGAACGGCAACGGCGTACGGTCTGCGGGGAAGCAGCGGTCACGCGCGCCGGAGATCTGCTCGTCGCGCGAAACGGCGCGACTCAGCTGCCGGATCGGAGGACGCGGGCGATGCCGGGCCAGGCGTCGTCGGTGGCGCGGAAGAGGAGACGCACGGCGTCGAGCCAGAGGCGCCAGTCGGCGAGGCGACTGTGAGGGCTTCGTGGACTGGCGCGGATTCTTCCTCGAGCATCGCCTCCAGCGCGCGCGCCGCCGGCCCCGCGCCACCTGTGCGCTGCGCGGCGAGTTCGGCGAGGGTGCGCACGAGTTCGGCGCGCAGCAGGTCGGCGTCGAGCAGCGCGGCCTGTCGCAACGGGTCGGTCACGCCCTCGATCGCGCGTCGTGCGCGCAACAGCGGACCGAACCACCGATCGTGTGTTGCCTGCTCCGTGGCATCCACGGCCCCGAGTGCGCGCAGGCTGCGCGTGAACTCCGGCGGTCGCACGGCTGCATCGCGTACCGCACGCACGAGCGCCCGAGTCGCGTCGTCGGCCGTCGCGATGTCGAGCACATCGCCGTCACGCAGATAGAGCGCGATGTGCCCGGGCGTATCCTGCCACCCATCGATCACATCAAAAGGCACACGAAAGCGATGTCCCCGACTTTCGTCGGCAAACGCCAGACCGGCCTCTTCGAGACGCAGACGCAAGTGCGCGTTGATTTCACGTCCCCGGTGCAATCCGACGACGTGAGCGATGGCCGCGCCGAATGGCTCGTCAGCCAAGAATCGCCTCGAGCACGCGCGATGTATCGCGCAGGTCGGGGAACACGGCGTGCGGCGCGTGCGCCGCAAGATCCGACACCGAGTAGCGACCGGTCGCAACGGCGATGGCGCGCGCACCGATCGGTCGTCCGCACGCGATGT
Organism: Gemmatimonadaceae bacterium; assembly: GCA_025453875.1. Lineage (GTDB taxonomy): Bacteria > Gemmatimonadota > Gemmatimonadetes > Gemmatimonadales > Gemmatimonadaceae > JAABRT01. Next base: position 1,495 of record JALOPN010000215.1, read on the forward strand.
CGGCCGGCGTGTCGCCGATGATGATCACGTCTTCACCGGGCACATGCAGCCCGAGGGCATCGCGTGCTCGGGTCTGTGCAATCCGTGGCAGTGCGGGCCGCTCCTCGTGATCGGAGCCGAACGCGTTGACCACAAAACGTCCGACATCGACACCGACGGCGCCGAGCTTGCGCGCCGCCCCCTGCGCCACGTTGCCGGTGAGCAGTCCCATGACGAGGCGCGATTCCGCCTCGACGGCGTCGAGCAGCGCCTCCACGCCGTCAAGCAGCTGTGCCGCATCGGGCGACGCCACGAGTTCGCGCTCGAGATTCGCGAGATATGTCGTGAACAGCTGCTCGATTCCGGCATCGATGGCGTCGTCGGCCACACCGGCCGAGCGCATCTGTTCGCGAGCGATCTGGCGATCGGTCTTGCCATCGTACCGGTACGTCGGATCACCCGACACACCGTAGGTCGTGAGCAGCGCGGCCTCCATGGCGCGGCGACCGGCGCCATCGGTCCACAGGATCGTGCCATCGATATCGAACAGGACGAGCTTCATGCGTTCGTGGAGAAGAGTCGGTCGCGGCGCGTGGGAATCACGCGCGTTCGTGCGGCGCGGCGGTCCCGTGTGGCGTGGGGCCGGCGGGTTGCATGCGCGCGGTGCGGGAGACGAGCAGCCCCGTCATCACGAGCGTACCACCCACGGCCTGCCACATCCCCGGTCGCTCACCCAGCGCGATCCAGGCCACGAAGAGTGCGATGATGGGCTGCAGGTTGCCGTACATCGCGGTACGCGTCGGCCCGAGCACGCGGACCCCGCGATAGAAGAGCAAGTAGGCGATCACGAGCGCGCCCACGCCGGCGTAGAGCACGGCTCCCCACGCGCGCAGCGTGATCGTGCCGAGATCGAGCACGCGCAAGCTCGACCATCCGGCCGCGACGAGCACGACCGCGCCGCTCGAGAGGGTCAGCGCCGCGAGATGAAGCGGATGCACACGCGCCGTGTACGGTTGCAGCAGCACGGTGAAGAGCGCCCACACGATGCTGCCGCACATGATGAACGCGGCGCCCGTGAACGCGCTGACGTCGGCGTCGAGTGCACCCGCGGTCGCGACGACACACACCATGCCGAGCATTTGCAGCGCGATGCCGGCCCAACCACGACCGGCGAGTCGCTCACGCCCGAAGAGACGCGACAGCAGCGCGATCCACGCCGGCCCGGCAGCCACCACGAGCGCGGCAATGCCGGCGCGCGTGCGCGAAAGTCCCGCAATGAACAGCAGCTGGTAGATCCCGTTGCCGAGGACGCCCATCGCGAGCAACGCGAGCGCGTCTCGTCGTGATGGGAAGTGACGACGGCCGGCGACGGCGAACGCGACGGCCAGCAGCACGAGCGATGCGAGCGCGACGCGCAGCCCGTTGAATGCCTCGGCCGGCATCGCGGCGATGCCCGCCTTCACCACGCTGAAGTTCACGCCCCAGATGAGGGCCATCAGCAGCAGGCCGGCGTCGGTGAGCCCGAAGCGAGGCCGCGCGGCCTGCGCCACGGGCGGCGAGGCGGGGCGCGCCTCCGCGACGAGTTCGGCGGGGGCGGCGGTGACGGAGGCGCTGGCAGACATTCCGAAAACTAGGCGGACCGGGCGAGGGCGTGTAGCTTGCCGCGATGCACGTTTCCTTCGCGCTCTTCGCTGATGCTGCCAACCTGTCGCAGGAAGGCAAGCTCAACATCCTCGGCGTCTTCGACGCCGTGCACGCGGGCGGCTTTCCGTCCATTCACCCGCGCGCGACACTGGTGGTCCGCCTCAAGGGCACCGCGGCCGACACGGGCGTACACGCCATGGGGCTGCGCTGGATCAGCCCCCGCGGACAGGAGCTCTGGTCGTCCACCGCCGAACTCACGGTGGGGACCGCCGCAGGGCACGTCGGCGAGCTCGACATGCCGGTCATCGCCGCGATCGATCTGCCGCTCGATGGCCCCGGTGCGTTCCGCATGCTCGTCGAGCTCGATGGTGCCGTGCAGACGGAGGTACCGCTGCACGTGCATGGTCCGGTCAACCTGCCGCCTGGTCGTCCAACCGGCGCGATGGTGTCATGATGGGCGCGGCACGCACTGCCGCGCCCTGACGCGCATCATCGCCGCAACACGGGCATGATGTGGCGAGCGCCGGTGCACTGCGCGCGGAGCCGCTGGATGTACGCGTCATCGGCCTCCCAGTGCTCCACGCGCACGCCACCACGTCCGAGGGCGCTGTGCACGAACCGACCGCCGTCGAGCACCATCGCGACGTGCGTGATCCGGCGGTCCTCACGATCGGAAAAGAAGAGCAGATCGGCGGGTTCGACGCGCGCGATTTCCACCGCGTCTCCGAGCGCGGCCTGCTGCCACGCATCACGCGGCAGTGCCACGCCGTGCATGCGAAGCACCGCTTGCACGAATCCGCTGCAGTCGGTGCCCCAGGGCGTGACGCCACCCCAGCGGTACGGCGCGCCCATGAAGGCCTGCTCCGCGGTGTGGGCGATGGCCTCACGCGTTGCAGGGAAGCGCAGCGCCCGCTCATCCGGGTCGAACACCTCGCCGGCCAGCACGAGCGCGTCGGGCGACACACGTGCACCGAAGGGCAGTGCCCGCTCGCGACCGTCGGGCCGACGCACCCGTGCACCGGTGGTCACCGGCCAGTCCGACTCGTCACCCGTGGCGGCCTCGACGTAGCCGGCGTGCGTCCATCCGACGTAGCCATCCTCTCCCTCGACCTGCCACCAGTCACCGGACTGCCCGTGTACGCGGAGTGTATGGCCCGCGAGCAGTTCGGACGTGAGCGCAGCGGCGATGCGTGGCTCGCCCAGGAGCGGCGCCACGGAGGCGCGAACGCGCAGCAGATCGGAGGTCGGCGACATGAGGCAGCGTGAGAAGGTCACCGCCAATCTACCGGGTGATCAAGCCGCGGCGCTGGTGCCCTCGCTCGCCTGCGGCAGGTCGCGCGCCTCCACCCGCAACGCGGGAACAGCCCGCCGGCTTCGGTCACGGTACGCACGACCTCGGTGACACGCGTCGCAAGCTCACCGCTCCAGAGCACGTCCGGGAACACCGCTCCAAGCAACGCGGGCACACTCTCGCGCCCCGCGAGTTCGGCGAGACGGCGGTTGCAGCGCACGATGCGTCGCGCATCGTCCAGCACCGCCAGCGCCGAGGTCACGGTGTCGAACGCCAGCTTCCACTCCCGCGTCGCGCGCTCGACCTCGTCGAACAGTCGCGCGTTCACGATCGCCACGGCGACCTGATCGCCGAGTCGCTTGAGTACGCGCGCGTCATCGTCCGTGAACGGACGCTCACGATCCACGACCGCGATCGTGCCGATGCTTTCTCGGCCAGACCCGAGCGGCACGAGCACGCAGCGCTCGACGCGCACCACATGTTGTGTGGGGAGGAGCGGCATCGCCTGATCGCTCGGGGCATTGCTCACGATCACGTCCCCGTCGGTCGCGACACGCCCGAGCAGTGAAGTCGTCATGGGGACGTGCACACCGGCGAGCAGTCGCGCAGAGCCACCCGCCGCCACCACCTGCATCCAGCGATCCTGCCGCAGGGCAATGATCGCTCCTTCGGCGTTCAGCAGCGAGCGCGCGTGACGCAGGATGAGTTGCAGCACATCGCCGGGGCGCAGCGAGCTGCCAACGGCGCGCGCCACTTCCGCGAGCGCCTCCGTCTGCCGCCGCTCGCGCTCGCTCTCCGCGTAGCGCGTGGCATTCGCGAGCGCCGTGGCCGCCTGCGCGGCCATGGTGAGCACCAACTCCTCGTCTTCCTGCGTGAACCGCTCACGGGCCGCGTGATGCACCGCGAGCACACCGAGCAGGCGAATACCCAGCATGATCGGCACGGCAATGACCGAACCGGGCAAGCCGCATTCGGCCGTGTGCTCACCCATCACATCGAGCGCGGCGAGTGGCGACCACGGTTCGCTGACCGTGACATCGCCACGCCGCACGACTTCGTGCGATCGGATGGCGCGGCCCGCACGCGCGACATCGGCAATGACGCCATCCCCCATGGGACGGTCGGGTTCGCCGCTGCGCACCGTCCCGTGCAGCACGCGCGTGCGTGTGCGCAACACCGACGCTTCGAGGTCGGGTTCGATGACCACGGCGCCGTCGGCATCGGTGGCGCGTGCGGCCTGTCGCGCGAGTTCGCGCACGATTTCATCGCCATCGAGCGAACGCGCGAGCGCGGTGCTGGCTTCCTGCAGCCGCTGCAAACGCGAGGCCCGTCGATCCGCGAGTGCCGTCAGTCGCGCATTCGTGAGGCAGAGGCCGAAATGACGCAGCAGCGCATGAATCTCGCTCGGGCGCTCACGGTCGGGACGGAGATGCGGATCGGCCTCGGCGAGCAACGCCGTCCCGAGTACATCACCACCGGGGCCCGGCACGAGTCCAACGAGCAGATCGAGCGGTCCCCACACTCCCTCCGGTGCGCGCGGCGCCGCGGCCTGCGCCCAGAACTCGCGCGCGACCCACGTATCGTGACCCGGCAGATGGAACAGACCGTCACGCGCAAAAGGCGGCAACAGCGGCAGACGCTGGCGCCAGACGACACCAGGCAGTGCCTGCAGTGCATCGGGTGCGAACCGTGGATCACGATCACCGGCAATCGCGATCTCTCGCGGCGCGAGGGCGGCGTCACGCAGCACCACCATGACGCGACCGAACCCCCACGCGTGCAGCGTGTTCGCGACGAGGTGCAGCGAGTCCGATGGCGAGGCGGCGCGGTCGACGGCGGTGAGGACATCCGAGAATGTCGCCGTGGCAACCGAGCGAAGCGGTGGGAGCGTCACTTCCATGTCTCCCCGACGAACCACGCGCATGGGCGAAACGATGTGCCGGTACCGTCTGGCACCGATCGTCACAGCGCGGGCGCTCCGCCTGTCGTGGTGTCACGACCGCGGCTGGCGGCATCACACCGCGCGCCACCAGCGCGTCGCTACCAGGCCCAGCGTCGCAGGAGATCGAAGCCCACCTGCGGCGGCGTCTGCTGGAAGGTGCGCGACGCACCGAGGCGTCCACACGTCTGCGCCGAGCTACCCGGTTCGATACCGAGAGCAGCCGAGAAGCGACGGTCGAACTGCCGCTCCAGCTTCACGCCAAGTCCCTGCGCAAACAGCGACAGCGCATCGCCATTGCCGCCGCCCTGCGGTGCGAGTCCGCACAACCCCGTCGTCACGCTGAGGAACGTACGCTCGCCGAGTTGACCACCGACACCGATGCGTGTCGCGGCGAGAATGCCCAGGCCGCTCTGACGCAGATTGGTGGCCTCGCCGGGGTTGAGTGCGGTGGGCTCCACCTGCACGAGATCGAATCGGCCGCCGGCGAGTCGGCTCGAGAGATACGAGCTCGCGAGTCGCAACGCGAGCGTGGCACCCTGCTCTGCGTACCGACTTCCGAAGAGCGCGTAGGCGGGCTCGCCCGTGACCAGATAGCTCAACATGTCGCTCTCGGGCAGCGGCGGATTGTCGGCGCTCGAGAGTGTCAGCGTGGGTTGGTTGAGCGTGCCGCCCATCTGCACGCGAATGCGCACGTCCTGCCGATTGGAGTTCGGCCGCTGCTGTCGCACGACGTGCAGCGCGGCGATGTCGAGCGCCGGATCGAGCTCGGGGTCACCGAAGAAGCGGATGGTGCCACGTTCGACGTCGAAGGTCGGTCGCGCCAACCCGAGATTGAGCTGATACGTGCCACGCTGCACGACCAGCGAATCGGCGAGCGCCAGTTGATGTTGGCTTCGGGCGATCGCAGCCACACATCCTCGCCGATGTCGAGGCGCACGTTGTCGAGTGTCAGCCCCTGCACGAGCGCATTGGGCGCGCCAGCCAGCACCGCATCCATGCGGACGGTGCTGGTGTCGATGATGTCGAGATCATCGGGGACATCGAGTGCGCGGCGCTGGCTGAGCGAGTTGAGGAACACGCGTCCACGATCGACGCGCACACCGCCCTGCAACGTCGCGTTCCGGCGCGGACCGCGCAGGGTGATGGGGCGCGCGGTTGACACGGCCAGCGTCGCGGTGCGCGCGCGATCGATCGCCACGAACTCGTTGGCGCTGAGCCGCAGGTCGAAGCTCGGTTCGGCGGCACTCGCGATGTCGATCGTGCCCGTCATCGACAGCGTGTCGCTGCGGCGAAGACCGCTGCGCACGGCGAGGCGTTCCACCGCGATGGTGTCGCCGGCAAATCGCACGCGCGCGGTGAGGTCCTGCAGACGGACGCCGAGCGGGTCGACGGTGACTGCGCCACCGGCCACCGACACACGACCATCGAGGCGCGGTCGCTCCCACGTTCCGGCGAGACGCACATCCGTGTCCAGGCGGCCGACGCCATCGCGCAGCGACGGGACAAGCGACTCGAGCAATCGCAGATCCACGGCCTCCGAGGTGATGCGACCGCTGAGCGGGTCATCGAGCAAGCGGCGCCGCGACCCTTCCAGTGCGAGATCGATGGGCAGTGAGGCCGACGCCGTCAACGCCGGCGTGCTGTCGAGCACCAACGTCAGATCGGTCGCCAAGCGACGATCGGCGTAGCGCGCCCCCACGTCGAGACCATCGAGACGCACGGGACCAAAGCGTGCCGCGCGCAGCGCCAGCGTGCCGTCCACGACCGGCGCGTCGCGCAGGCCAGCGAGATCGACCCGTGCCGTGAGTTCGCCGCCCCACGAGGACATCGGGCGGAAGAGGACGCCGAGTTCGGCGAGCGGCAACGACGTGGCACGAATGCGACCGGTCACGGCACCGTCAGCGGCCACGCGTCCGGCAACGGAGAGCGTACCGCCGTCATCGTGCACCCACGCCAGCGAATCAAGCGCGCCATCCTGCGCGCGTCCGAGCGTCACCGTGGAGGGCGCGGCAAGTCGGAATCCGCTCGTGCGCGGCGCAGTCAACGCGGCGAAGCGATCGCGTGTCGCCCGGTCGCGAGGATCGGGCGTCCGCACGTCGAAGCGCGTGAGCGTGACGCGCGTGGAGTCGCCGTCGCGGCGCGCGCCGCCCACGACCGACACGGTGGCATCGGCTTCGGTGCGCACATCGATCCCGAAGCGTGATGGCATCGCGTCCGCAAAGGCTGCTTCACCAATCACGGTGGACGCCACCACGCCACCGACGCTTGCGGAGTCGAGCAACACGCGAGCGTCGCCGCGTGCGGCACGCAGGACATCATCGAGCGAGGCACGCAGCGAGACACGGGCCGCCGCGGTCGTGCCGACGAGCACGTTGCGCCCTTCCGCGTCGACATCGACGTGCAGTCCGCCGGGATCGAGCGTATCGACCGAACCGGCCAACGCCACGCGCAATGCGAGCGAGCCGGCCACGGGAAGGAGCGGCGCGCTGTCCGCGGACACCGTCGCGAGGCGCGTCCACTGCGCGAGATCACGAATGCCTCCAAGCGAATCCGCGTCGAGGCGAATCCGCATCGAGTCACGCCGTGAGGCCACGAGACCGAGCGCGCCGCTGGCCGACGCGCGGAACGCGGCACTCTCCACGGT
>JALOPN010000216.1 GCA_025453875.1 Gemmatimonadaceae bacterium
AACCTCGTGTCCAACTTCTCGCTCATCGAGAAGGTCGTCCCCGTGATGAAGCGACAGGGGAGTGGGTACATCCTGAACGTGTCGTCGTACTTCGGCGGCGAGAAGTACATCGCGGTGCCGTACCCCAATCGCGCGGACTACGCGGTGTCGAAGGCGGGACAGCGTGCCCTGACCGAGAATCTCGCTCGCTTCGTCGGACCGGAGATTCAGGTCAACGCCATCGCCCCCGGTCCGGTCGATGGCGATCGGCTGCGCGGCGTGGGGGGCAAGCCCGGACTCTTCGAGCGGCGCGGTCGGCTCATTCTCGAGAATCGTCGCCTCAATCTCGTGTATCGGGCGGTGGTGGAGGCGATGCGTGCCGGGCACGATGTCGCCCAGATGCTGGAACTGCTGACGACGAACAACGTGGACGCGCTCGCCACCCACGAAAAGACGCCGGCGCCGCTGCGCAAGTTTGCCGAAGCGGTGCGCGCCGAAGCGCTGGCGTCCGACTCGGAGGCGAGCTGCGGGCAGTTCGTCATGACGCGCGCCATCGCGCAGCGTCTGATTGCGCGACTGCGCCTCGGCGCGCGCTTTCTGTCGCTCGCCGACGGTGGCGCACGCTACGATGACGCGTGGGTGCTGGCGTTGCCCGAGCCGCCGGAGCCGTTCAATCCGAAGGAGGAGATCCAGCGGGAGGCGGCCAAGATTATGCTGCATCTGCGGAACATGCCAAGCGAGCTCGAAGTCGCGTTGGCCACGGTGTACTTCCTCGCCGATCGTGCCGTCTCGGGCGAGACGTTCCAGCCCAGCGGTGGGCTGCACCAGGAGCGGACGATCACCGAGCGTGAACTCTTCGGTCGCGCGAAGCCCGAACGCGTCGCGCGCATGCGCGATCAGACGATCTGGCTCGTTGGCGAGTACCTCGTCTCACATCTCGCGCGCGCGGCGCGGCTGGCGCTCGAGCAGAGTCACGTGGGCAAGGTGATTCTGCTCACGCAGACCGAGCAGGCGGCGGAGCAGGTGAAGGAGCTGTTGCGCATCGTGCTCGGAAACGAGCGGATTCATACGATCGTGGTGGGCAACGATCTCGAGGGGGCGATGGACGCTGCCTTGCGCCTCGGTGGGTCGCCGGCGGCCGTGGTCTCCACCCCCTTCACGCCACTGCCGCACGCGATCTTCAACGAGGACGGCACGCCCGCGCTCGACGCGGCCGGCTTTGCCTCGCTCGTGGAAGCACATCTCACGCACCACTTCCGCGTCGCCCGCAAGGTGTCGTTGTTCGACGACGTCCGACTGGTGCTCGTGACCCCCGATGTGCCGGTGCACCCGACGCACGCCGAGTTCGCCCTGGCCAACTTCGTGAAGACCACGCTGCACGCGCTCACCGCCACCCTCGGCGTGGAGAACGAACGTCTGGTGCACAACGTGCCGGTCAACCAGATCAACCTCACGCGTCGGGTGCGGTCGGAGGAGCCGCGCGATGGGCGGGAACAGGCCGAGGAACAGGAGCGATTCGCCCACGCCGTGCTGCTCGCCAGCGCGCCGCTGCCGGATCAGGAGGACAGTCGTTACCGCGCCCGCATCTACCGAGGGCTGGCAATCACCGTCTGATCCACGCGGCGGCGTCGGGGCCGGCGGACGATGCGGGATCGCGTCGACCGCCGGCCCCATTAGTTTGTGCGATATGTCCGACGTCATCGCACTCGCTACCGAACTGCTCTCCGTCGATTCGTCCACCGGCCGCGAACGCGAAGCCGTGGAAATCGTGGCCCGCTGGCTCATCGCACGCGGCTGGAACGTCACCTTGCAGGAGGTCGAACCCGGACGCTCCAATCTGTGGGCGACGCGGGCGGGCGGCGGCGTGACGCTGTCCACGCACCTGGACACGGTGCCGCCCTACATCGCGCCGCGGGTCCACGATGGTCGGCTGTATGGGCGCGGGGCGTGCGACGCCAAGGGAATTGCCGCGGCCATGATCGTCGCAGCCCAGCAGCTCGCCGAGCAGGGCGAAGACCGCGTTGATCTGCTCTTTGTCGTGGGCGAAGAGAAGGGCTCGCCGGGCGCACGTGCCGCCAATCGGCTGCCAGCCACGAGCCGCTGGCTCGTCAACGGCGAACCCACCGAGAGCCGGCTCGCGAGCGGTGCCAAGGGGGCGCAGCGTGTGATCGTGCGAGTGCGCGGTCGCGAGGCGCACTCGGCCTATCCCGAGCTCGGGACGAGTGCGCTCGATCCGTTGCTGGAGCTGCTGCCGCAGGTGCGTGGACTGCCGCTGCCGGTCGATCCGGTGCTCGGTGCGACCACGTCGAACATCGGCGTGCTGCGCGCGGGGACCGAAGCCAACATCGTCCCCGGGCTCGCCGAAGCCGAACTCATGATCCGACTCGTGGGCGACGTGGCACCGGTGCGCGCGATCTTCGAGCAGTGGGCGCAGGGGCGCGCGGAGCTCGAATGGGGGTCGCACATCCCGGCGCAGCATTTCCACGTCATCCCGGGCTTCGAGGTCGCGCCGGTCGCGTACACCTCCGATATCCCGCTGCTCGATCGCTGGGGCACACCGCTGCTGTTCGGCCCGGGGTCGATTCACGTGGCACACACTCCCGAAGAGCACATTGTGCTCGATGAACTGCGCAGCGCGGTTGACGCGTACGTGCGTATCGTGCGGCATCTGCTCGCGGAGGAAGCGTGAGCGCGCGTATCCCCGTCGCGGTGCTTGGGGCGACCGGCGCCGTCGGTCAGGCGTTCGTTCGCCAGCTGACTGGGCATCCATGGTTCGTGATCGCCGAGGTGGGGGCGTCCGAACGCAGCGTGGGGAAGCGCTACGCCGACGCGGCGCGGTGGCTCGAGGGCACGCTCCCCGCGGAGGTCGCTGCGCTCGAGGTCGTTCCGTGTACGCCTGACGCGATTCGGTCGCCGATCGTGTTCTCGGCCCTCGATTCGGGCGTGGCCGGCGACGCCGAGCCCGCGTTCGCCCGCGCCGGACGGCTCGTGCTCTCGAATGCGAAGAACTTTCGCATGGCCGATGACGTGCCGTTGGTCATTCCCGAAGTCAATGCCTCGCACCTCGCGTTGCTCGCATCGCAGCAGCGGGTGCGCGGCTGGTCGGGCGCCATCGTCACCAATGCGAACTGTGCCACCACGGTCATGGCCGCCGCGCTCGCGCCGCTGCACGAGGCCTTCGAGGTCCGTCAGGTACTCGCGGTGACCATGCAGGCGGTGTCGGGCGCCGGCTATCCGGGCGTGGCCTCGCTCGACATTCTCGGCAACGTCATTCCGTTCATCAACGACGAAGAGCCGAAGATCGAGCAGGAGCTCGGCAAGCTGCTCGGTCGCACGGATGGCGCCGCGGTTCACCACGCAGACCTCGTGGTGAGTGCGCACGCGAATCGCGTCCCGGTGGAGCACGGCCACACCGTCTGCCTCAGTGTGGGCTTCGCGCGGCGACCGTCGGTGGCGGAGGCACTCCACGTCCTGCGCAGCTGGACAGGTGATGCGCTCGTGCAGGGATTGCCCTCGGCCGCGCTGCCGTCGCTCATCGTGCGTGACGAGTCAGATCGTCCACAGCCGCGTCGCGATGTCATGAGCGGTCGTGGCATGGCGACGGTGATCGGTCGCGTGCGCGAAGACCAGCTGCTGCACCTGCGCCTCGTGGCCATGTCCCACAACGTCGTGCGTGGCGCGGCCGGTGGTTCCGTGCTCAACGCCGAGTTGCTGGTGTCGCGTGGCCTGGTCCATCGCGAAACCGGCGCGTTGCAGCTCGCGACGCTCTCGGCCTCGACCTTTGCGCGCCCCGAGTCCGCCGCGTGATCGTCTGCAAGTTCGGCGGCACGTCCGTGCAGGACGCGGAGGCGATCGCGCGCACGGCGCAGATCATTCGGGGGCGACTCGATCGCCAGCCCGTAGTGGTGGTGTCGGCGCTGGGCGGCGTGACGAACGAACTGCTCGACATCGCGAATCGCGCGGCGACCGGCAACCTGCTCGTCGCGCTCGCGCTCGTCGAGTCGCTGCGGGAGCGTCATCTCCGCACCGTGGCGACGCTGCTCGACGGTTCCGCCGAGCGCAACGAGATCGAGGCAGACGTGAGCGCGGGGCTCGACGAGTTGGCGCATCTCGCCGAAGCGCTGAGCACGCTCGGCTTCATCACGCCGCGCTCGCTGGATGCCGTCGCGGCCATTGGTGAACTGCTCAGTTCACGGATCGTGGCCGCGGCGTTCCGTCACCGCGGGATCGCCGCCGAGTGGGTGGACGCGCGCGATGTGATGATCACCGATGAGCACTTCACCCGTGCCTCGCCGGATACGGCGCGTATCGCGTCGGCCGCGCGCGCGCTCGTACGGCCGCTTGTGCAGGCCGGGCGCGTCCCCGTGCTCGGCGGCTTTGTTGGCGCCACGCCATCGCGCATCACCACCACGCTTGGTCGCGGCGGCTCCGATTATTCGGCGTCGCTCGTGGGCAGATCTGGACCGATGTCGACGGCATGCTCACGGCCGATCCGCGCATCATTCCCTCGGCGCGGCTCATCGAGCGCATTCGCTTCGACGAAGCTGCCGAACTCGCCGCGTTCGGCGCCAAGGTGCTGCATCCGAGCACGATCGCGCCGGCCGTCGATCGCGGTATTCCCGTGTACGTGTTCAACTCGCGGCGCCCCGAGGGCACGGGCACGATGATCACATTCGACGCGCCTCGGTTGCCGGTGCGCGCCATCGCCGGCAAGCGGGGCAAGACGCTCGTGCGCATCGGATCGGCGCGCATGCTCCTCGCGCACGGCTTTCTCGCGCGCGTGTTCGAGGTCTTCAACGCGCATCGCACGTCGATCGATGTGGTCACGACGTCCGAGGTCTCGGTGTCGGTCACGCTCGACGACGCGACGCACCTCGAGGCGATCGTCGCCGATCTGTCGCAGTTCGGCGATGTGAGTGCGACAGGGATCAACTTCACGCTCGTCATCGATGACGCGCAGGTCGTGCCCGCCATGCAGCGCCTTCACGCAGCGTTCTTTCCGGAGACGGCGTGAGCGACGCGTTGCATCCGGTGGTGCGCGTGGCGCTGCTCGGGTACGGGCGCATGGGACGGGCCATCGATGCGCTGGCGGCGACGCATCAATGCGAGGTCGTCGCCCGACTCGATGCCGCCGACGTGTCCGCCGTCGAACTCTCGCGCGAACGATTGGCGGACGCCGATGTCGCAATCGATTTCACCGTCCCGCACGCGGCCGTCCCGAATGCGACCGCGTGTCTGGACGCGGGCGTTCCGGTGGTGATCGGCACCACCGGCTGGCTCGACGCGATTCCGGCGCTCGAGGCTGCCGTGCGGCGCACCGGTGGACGTGCGCTCTGGTCGCCGAACTTCTCGCTCGGGGTGCAGTTGACGCTCGCGCTCATGGAGACTGCCGGTCGTCTCTTCCGGCACGCGCCAGGCTTCGACGCGCATCTCGTCGAGACGCACCACACGGCCAAGCTCGATGCGCCCTCGGGCACCGCCATCGCCCTGCGCGAGCGCGCCGAAGCCGGGCTCGGTCGGCCCATCCCGGTCACGAGCGTGCGCGTTGGGGCGGTGCCGGGCACGCACGAACTGCTGCTCGACGCGCCCTTCGAATCGATCAGTATTCGCCACGAAGCGCGTGATCGTCGCGTGTTCGCCGAGGGGGCACTGGTGGCGTCCCGGTGGTTGGCCGCTTCCCGCGCGAGTGGCCTCTACACCATGCGTGATGTGCTTGGCTTGTCGAGCGCGGGCGTCGGCGACGTGCTCCCCACCTCTTCCGCCTCTGCTTCATGACTGCGACGCTCGCCGGCTGCGGCACCGCGCTGGTGACCCCGTTCCGACTCGATGGAGCGCTGGACGAGGACGCGCTGCGTCTGCTCGTGGCGCGTCAGCTCGACGCGGGTATCAGCTATCTCGTGCCGTGTGGATCGACGGGTGAGGCGGCGACGCTTTCGCTCGAGGAGCACGCGCGCGTCGTACGTGTGGTGGCCGATGTCGTACGTGGGCGTGTACCCGTGGTGGCCGGGGCCGGCGCGAGCGATACGGCGCGCGCGGTGGCACTGGGGCAGGCATCGGTGAGCGCCGGTGCGACACACCTGCTCGTCGTGTCGCCGATGTACAACAAGCCGCCGCAGCGCGGGCTGCTCGCCCACTTTCGCTCGGTCGCCGACGCGTGTGGGGTTCCGATCGTGCTGTACAACGTACCGGGACGCACCGCGGGCAACATCGACGCCTCCACCGTGCTCGAACTCGCGGCCGATCCGCGGTTCGTTGCCGTGAAGGAAGCGTCCGGACAGCTCGAGCAGGTGGACACCATCCTCGCGGGCGCGCCGTCTGCGTTCCTCACGCTCTCGGGTGATGACGCCCTCACGCTGCCCATCATGGCGATGGGAGGACACGGCGTTATCTCGGTGGTGTCGAACCTGTTTCCCGCGGCCATGGTGGCCCTCACGCGCGCGCTGGCGCGCGGCGACCTGAGCGCGGCCCGCGCGCTGCATCGCGCGCTGCGCCCCATCATGCACGCGGCATTCGTCGAGTCGAATCCGATTCCGGCGAAGGCCGCACTCGCCGCCCAGGGAGCGCTGCGCGAGGTGCTGCGACTGCCGCTGGTGCCACTCGCCGACGGT
>JALOPN010000217.1 GCA_025453875.1 Gemmatimonadaceae bacterium
ATGCACGATGGCCCACTCCACACCATCCCAGAACAGCACCTCGCCCCCCTGCGTGACGGCCCACACCGCGTCGGCGCGCGCGCCCCACATCGCGTAGATGTGCTCGCTCGTTGGCGCCGTCTGTGTGGTCCACGTGGCGCCATCCCAGCGCAGCAGCGCGCCGTTGTCGCCACCGGCAAACGCCACAGTCGATGACGCGGCCCACACCGTGTTGAGCCGTTCGAGCGTGGGCGCGAGCTGTCGCGTCCAGGTGCTGCCGTCGTAACGGAAGACAAAGCCGAGTTCGCCCACGGCGATGGCGTGGCTGGCGCTGGTGCTCCACACGTCGAGCAGGTCGGGGGTCAGGCTCAACGTGCTCCACGCAGTGCCATTGCCACCGCGACGCATCACGAGTCCGCGCTGTCCGCCGATCCAGCTTTCGCCGCTGCTGCTGAGGGCAAGCGCGGTGAAGCGCGTGCGATACGGCACGGTGAGCTCCTGCCACGTCGACGCGATGCGCTCCAGCGCGAGGCCGTCACCAACCGCCACCATGCGACCGGTCGCAGTCACCTGCACGGCGAACAAGTTCGTGCCTCCCGCCGCGTTGTCGGCGGTGAGGCCGTCGCCCTGCCACCGCAGCAGCGTGCCGAAGTCGCCCACGATGACCACCTGTCCGGCAAGCCCACTTGCCGACCACACATCGCGCAGCGTCTCGCCGGTTGGCGCCGCGACGGTGACCCACACGCCGTTCGCGAAGCGACGCACCGTGCCGCCATCACCGACCGCGAACGCCTGTCGTCCGTCACCCGACACGGCGCGCAGCGTGGCCGTGGTGGACGTGGTCGTACTCGTCCACGCACCGCCGGTGCGACGCAGTGCCGTGCCCTGGGTCCCGACCACCCACGCGGTGTCGCGCGTGTGCATCCACACGTCGGTGAGGTTCGCCGTCGTGCCGGAGGCGCTCGCGCTCCAGGTGCTGCCGTCGAACTGTGCAATCACGCCGCCCGACCCCACGGCCGTCACGGCGTCGGCCGCAATCCCGTGCACGGCCGCGAAGCGCGTGTTGAACTGACTGGCCGATGCCGACCGCGTCCACGTCGTGCCGTCCCATCGGTACACATCACCGAGCGAGTTGACCGCGTACGCGAGCGAGGTCGTGGGCGCCCAGAGCGACACGATGTCCTCGATGAGCGGGCCACCGAGTCGATCGGCCGACCACGACGCGGCGAGTTGTGGCACCACGGTCACCACGAGGGAGTCACGACGATTGGCATCGGCGAGCGCTTCGGCGATCACGTACGTCTCGCCGGCGTTGATCGCCGTGACGCGTCCGGAACCGTCGACGCTCGCGACCGCGGTGTTGCGACTCGTCCACTGCACGGCCGTGCTCACGCCCGGATCGGCCGAGACGACGGCGTTCACGGTGCTCTGTGCGCCGCGCAGCAGGCCGAGTGCGCGCGTCCCGAGGGTCAGGGTGACGGGACGCGGGACGACGGTCAGCGTGGCCGTCGCCTCGCGCGTCGTATCGGCGACGGAGCGCACGCGAATGATCGTGCTCCCCACGCCGATCGCCGTCGCCACACCCTGCGCGTTCACCGTGGCAATGGCCGCGTTGTCGCTGCTCCACGAGAGCGCATCACTCGCGCCCTGATCGATCTCGGCTCTGGCCACGAACGTGCGGGTCTGGCCGATGTTGAGCGACGCTGCCGTTGGGGACACACTCAGGTTGCGCACGATCGGCACCACGCGCACCCGCGCCGTCGCGCGCAGCGTGGTGTCGGCCTGCGACACGACCGTGATGGTGGCCTCGCCATCGCTGACCCCCGTGACGACTCCCGCGTCGCTGACCGTGGCGATGAGCGGACGATTCGTGCGCCACATGACCGCCTGCGATTGCCCTTCATCGAGAAACACCTGCGCCGTCAGCGGACGCGATTCGTCGCGTCCCACGAAGATCTCGGATGGTGTCACCACGACGCTGCGTGCCGGCACGACTGTCACCAGCGCCTCGGCGCGCACCGTCGTGTCGCTCTCCGCGCGCGCGGTGATCGTGACCGCGCCTGGTGAGACTGCGGTGATCACACCGAGTGGTGAGATGGTCGCGACGGCGCCGTTGCTGCTCGACCACCGCACGTTGCGCGAGGCCCCCTCATCGGCGCTGACATTCGCGGAGAGCGTTGTGGTCTGCCCCACGCGGATCGTGGTCGCGGTTGGCGTGAGTCCCATCGAGTAGGCGGCGCGCACGAACACCGTCACGCTCGCCGAAAGTGTGCCCACACGGGCGGTGACCACGGCCACGCCGCGCCCACGCGCGGTGATCGTGCCCGAGGTGCCGCTGCCCGTCACCGTGGCGACACCCGGCGTGTCGCTGTTCCAGGTCACGCTCGCGCCCGGCACCGCCGCGCCCGCCGCATCGCGGACGCTCACGGTGAGCGTGTTGGTGCCCCCGATGCTCGCGATGGTGAGTGACGGGGCGCCCAGCGAGACACTCGTGGGCACCGGCACGCCGGTACCACCGTCCCCATCGCCGCCGCCGCCGCAGGCGACCAGCAGACACGCCAGTACTCCCGACACGAGGTGCGCACCCGCGCGGCGCAGCAAGCGAGCGCTGCGGCGTGCTCGCGTACTGCCGTCGTGCGTGGATCGATCGCGCGTGAGGCGCGTTGGCGATGGAACGGCTGCAGGCATGGATCAGGCCGAAGAACGCGCGGCCGTCATGGCCGCGGGATTGAGGATCTCGTCGAGCTGGGCGCGCGTGAGCAGCCCACGCTCGAGGACGATGTCGAATACGCCGCGGTCGCTCTCGTACGCGGCCTTGGCCACATCGGTCGCGGTCTCGTAGCCAAGCACGGGGACGAGTGCGGTGACGATGCCGACGGAGTGTTCCACGAAATGGCGCATCCGGTCGACATTCGCCGTGATGCCGGACACACACCGCTCACGCAGTGTGTGGCACGCATTGCGCAGCGAGAGCAGCGACCGCATGAGCCGATAGGCGATGATCGGCTCGAAGGCGTTGAGTTGCAGCTGCCCCGCTTCGGCCGCAAGCGTCACGGTGACGTCGGCGCCGATCACGTCGAAGCAGACCTGATTGACGACTTCGGGAATGACGGGATTGACCTTGCCCGGCATGATCGACGAGCCCGGCTGCACCGCCGGCAGATTGATCTCGTTGAAGCCGGCGCGCGGCCCGCTCGAGAGCAGACGCAGATCGTTGCAGATCTTGGACAGCTTCGTGGCCGTCCGCTTGAGCACGCCACTGAGCTGCACGAACGCGCCCGTGTCGCTCGTCGCCTCGACCAGATCGGGCGCGGTGATGAGCTCGATGCCGGTGATCGTGGACAGGTGCTGCCGCACGGCATCGGTGTATTCCGGACTCGCCGTGATGCCGGTGCCGATGGCCGTGGCACCGAGGTTGATTTCTCGAATGAGCTGACGGGCTTCGCGAATGCGATCGACATCCTCGCGCAGCGTCACACCGAAGGCGCTGAACTCCTGTCCGAGCGTCATCGGCACGGCATCCTGCATCTGCGTGCGCCCCATCTTCACGTACGGCGCGAACTCGCGCCCCTTGGCGAGGAAGGCGTCGGCCAGTGCCGCGAGTTCATGTTCGTACTCCACGAGTGATGCGTGCAGCGCCAGCTTCACCGCCGTGGGATAGACGTCGTTCGTGGACTGACTGAGATTGACGTGCGAGTTGGGCGAAATGGTCGCGTAATCACCGCGCGGGCGATCAATGAGTTCGAGCGCGCGATTGGCGATCACCTCGTTCGCATTCATGTTCGTCGATGTGCCCGCTCCACCCTGAATCACATCCACGAGGAACTG
>JALOPN010000031.1 GCA_025453875.1 Gemmatimonadaceae bacterium
CCCGACGTCGTCCTGCTCGATTTGCGGCTGCCGGATGCGAGTGGTCTCGTGCTGCTCGACGCGCTGCGCGCGGATGATCCCGATGTCGGCGTGATCGTGCTCTCCGGCTTTGCCGACGTGCGATCCACCGTGGGTGCGATGCAGCGCGGTGCGGTGGACGTCCTCGAAAAGCCCGTCGATCTCGAGGCGCTCGCCGCCGCCGTGCAGCGCGCGAGTGAACGCGGCCGCCTGCGACAGGAACTCGCGGTGCTGCGCGCGCGTGATCGACAGACCGAGGCCGACGCGGCGGCCGCGTCGGGCACGTTGCCGCGCACCTTCGCCGAACTCATCGAGTTGGCCGCGCGCAATCCCGATGCCCCGGTGCTGCTGCAAGGCGAAACCGGCACGGGCAAGGGCTACGTCGCACGACAGATTCACGATCGCTCGGAACGACGCGACGCACCCTTCGTCGAGATCAACTGCGCCTCGCTCACGAGCACGTTCTTCGAGAGCGAGCTGTTCGGCCACGAACGCGGTGCCTTCACCGATGCGCGCACCGCCAAGCGTGGACTGCTCGAAGTGGCCGGCAGCGGCACCGTCTTTCTCGACGAAGTCGCCGAAATGCCCATCGAGGTGCAGCCGAAGCTGCTCAAGGTGATCGAGGAGCACGCGTTTCGTCGCCTCGGGGGCACCACGTCGCTGCGCAGTTCGGCACGTCTCGTGGTCGCGACCAACGAACCCCTCGCGGCAGCGGTCGAAGCGCGTCGGTTTCGGGCCGATCTGTACTATCGCCTGCAGGTGCTCACGATCCTGTTGCCGCCACTGCGTGAGCGCCGAGACGAGATACCCGCGCTCGCGCGCGCCCTGCTGCCGCGTGGTGCGCGCCTTGGCGAGGCTGCCGAGCAGACACTGCTGGCCTACGCCTGGCCCGGCAACATTCGCGAGCTGCGCAACACCCTCTGGCGCGCCAGCATTCTGGCTGAGGGCGGCGTGATCGCGCCGTCGCACCTCGGGCTCACGAGCGCGTCCGATCGCGACGTGCCTGCGGCCTCGGAGGCGCACGGCGTGCGCACACTGGCCGACGCGGAGCGCGACGCCTCGTTCGACGCTTGTCGAGAAGCTCAAGCGCATCGGCCACGAACGCTGAGCACGGCGTACCGTAGCCTGGCAGTACGACGGACACCGGTTTTCGGTGTCTGAAAATCGGTCGGCAGTTCGCCATGGCGACCGGATTTCGACGGATCCCCGACAGCAGCTTCGTGATGCGGCATCACGCCAAGCTTCATGATGCCAATCGCTTAGATGGCCTCACGCCAACGTGGCTCGAATCTCGCCTCTTAGGGAGGCATGTCGAACGAGTCCGTCAAGAACGCGTTGCGTACGAAGCAGTTCGATCTGATCGTCACCGACCTGCGATTGGGCGGCAAGCGTGATGGGGGACTGCAGGTGATGGCCATGGCCGGCATGGTGTCGTACAACGCCACCGTGATCGTGCTCACGGCTTATCCGGATGACGCAAACCGTCAGGCGGCGAACCGCCTCGGCGCGCTGCACTTCCTCGAGAAGCCGGTGGACCTGCACACCATCGCATCACTCGCCAGTGATGCGGGGGTCGGTACGGCGTTCGGCGAAAGCACATCGGGAAGCGGGGAGCTCTCCGCCGCTCGGTAGGTCAGGCCCGCGCCCGGCGCGGGACCGGTTGGGCACCATCCGCAACGATGGTGCATTGAAGGGAAGGCGACAGAAACGCGGCGAGCCGGCGAACGGTCCCGCCACCGGAAGTGTGTCGCCAGTGTCGTTCCGCGGGGTGGTGGTGATACTGGGGAGTGTCACGCGGGCGGCCTGGCGACTTCTGGTGGACGGCGACATCGCCGGCTCGTTGCGTTTCCGTTGGTCAGCGTGCGAACTGCGCGCGTTACGCGTTCCGTCGCAGATACTGGATCCGACCGAACGTGTGGTCGTAGAAGGCACTCACCGAGCCCAGTCCCTCGAGCACCGGCCGGAAGTGGCGCACGCCGGGATGCGCGAGATCGGCGTCGAGCAACCCGAGCTCCTGCTTGAGGCGCTGCTCCAGTCGCCGCGTGAGCGTCGCCGCCGTTTCGTTGGGCTGCGGATACGTGGCTTCACCAACGCGCACGAAACACTCGGCGCGCTGATCGAGGCGGAACTCGTACCGCACGGCGACCGGCACGATGGGCACCGTCGGCACCAGGCGCGCCGTCCGCGCGAGCAGCGAGCGGAACGCGAGCGGGACACGCGCTGGCAGCATTTCCCCTTGCGGCACTACCCAGAGCGTGCGGCGCTGACCGCTGGTCAGCAGCGACGAGGCATACGGTGGCAACGCGCGCAGATCATCGAGGCGCAGATCATCGAGGCGCTCACTGGTGATGCCGAAGCATCCCAGCCGACGAAAGAACGGATACCGCTGCAGCTCCTCGCCGCGGAACAACCCGTAGCCATCGCGCTCGAGCACCCACCACGACAGAAATTGCGTGAGGATCGGGTCCCACCACGCACTGTGGTTGAGATAGGCAATGCTCGGCGCATCGCCGTCGGGGAACGGCACACCCCCCAGCCAGACGCGCGCGAACGCTCGTCGGAGCAGGAAGCGGAAGTAGCGCGCAGCCGCGCGTTCCGCCAGCGGGAGCTTTCGCGCCTCGAGCAGCATGCCTCGACGATGAAGCACACGGGGCCGGAACGCAATGCATGACTCGGAACCGTGGCAGGCGCGTCCGATCCGGGCCGCGATCCAAACCCCTCAGTCCGGACCGGTGTAACGCAACTGCCGCGACACTGACGGGAGCTTTCCAGTCCCGCCGGGCGTTCGCCTCGCGTATCGTTCCTTTGTCGCTGACGCCCTTCGTACTTCCGGCACTCATGGCTGAATCACCGGTCCCTCTGCTTCGCGCGCACGCGCGCCACGCCCCCTGGAACGCCCGCGGGTTGGCGGCGCACGCCTCCGCGCTCGTCGACGCGGCCGGCATGCGCCCAACGAACGCCTCGGCCCGCGCCATGCCAAGCGCGCGCGCCGTGCGCTTCTACGTGGCCAATGGCCTGCTCGATCGCCCCGAAGGCGCCGGCACCGCCGCCACATACGGCTACCGACACCTGCTGCAGCTGCTCGCCATCAAGATCCGTCAGCGTGAAGGCCAGACGCTCGACGCGATCAAGGACGAAATGCGACAGGTCACCGGTGACGCCCTCGAGCGGCGCGTCGCCCAGTCGTTGCTCCCCGCGCTTTCGCTCGGCACGGCCACGGCGGCGATGACCACGAACGACGCCGAGGCCTCCGTGACGTGGCGCCGCCTCACCATCGCCGACGGCGTGGAAGTGCACGTGCGCGATGGCTCGCCCGCCGCGCGCGACGCCGTGCTCGTCACCATCCGGGATGCCGTTCGCGCCGCCGTTGGCCGCGCGGATCTCGCGGGCTGATCTCGCCTCTCACTCACTGTATGCATCGCGTACTCGTCACGGACGACGTCGACACCGAAGGTGTCGCCCTCCTGCTCGCCGAACCCTCGCTGCAGGTCGATGTCGTGCCCACACTCCCTGTGCCCGAGTTGCTCGAGCGCATCGGCGAGTACGACGCGATCGTCGGACGCAGCGCCACGCGCATCTCGCGCGAGCTGCTCGAGCGCGCATCGCGACTGCGCGTCGTCGGGCGCGCCGGTGTGGGCATCGACAACATCGCCGTCGATGTTGCGACGGCACTCGGCGTGGCCGTCATCAACGCGCCCGCCGGCAACACGGTGGCGGTGGCCGAGCTGTTCTTCGGAGCCGTGATCGGACTGCTCCGCCAGATTCCACGCGCCGACACCGGCATGCACGGTGGCAAGTGGGAGCGCAGCGCGCTGCTCGGTCGCGAACTCAAGGGCAAGGTGCTCGGCATCGTCGGACTGGGTCGCATCGGCGGCGAAGTCGCGGTCCGTGCCCATGCGTTCGGCATGACGGTGGTCGCGTACGACCCGTACGTGAGCGATGAGCGCTTCACCGCGTTGCGTGTGCGACGTGCACCCACGCTCGAGGCGCTCCTCACGGAGACGAACATCCTCACTGTGCACACGCCGCTCACCGAGGAGACGCGCGGCATGATCGGCGCGCGCGAACTCGGTCGGCTGCCGGCCAAGTCGGTGGTGGTGAACATGGCGCGTGGTGGCATCGTCGACGAGGACGCGCTGCTGGCCGCGCTCGCGTCCGACCAGCTGCGCGGCGCGGTCATCGACGTATTCACGCACGAACCGCTTGCCGTCGACCATCCGTTGCGCCACGCCGAGAATGTGTTGCTCACACCGCATCTCGGTGCCAACTCCGTCGAAGCGCAGCGTAACGTGGCCAAGGATGTATGCGCCGGTGTGCGCGATGCGCTCTTGCGGCACGACCTGTCGCGCTCGGTCAACGTGAGCGCAGCGAGCGGTGACTGGGGCGACATGCAACCCGCCATGCTGCTCGCGCGACGCGCGGCCGCCGTCGCCCGCGCCCTGCTCGCCGATCAGGGCACGCGCGCCATCACGCAGCTCGCCGTGCGCTGCGGTCCGGCCCTCGCCGGTGGCAGCAGCGCGCTGCTCTCCTCGGCCGCGGTGGGGGTGCTCGAAGGCGTGCTCGAGACCGATCGCCTCAACCTCATCAACGCGCGCACACTCGCTGACGCGCGCGGCATCGCGTGCACGGTGGGGGTGAGCTCCGACCTCGGTCACGCGCGCGCCATCGAAGTGTCACTCGGCGGCGGCATGCAGCAGCTGGCCGTGGCCGGCATCGCCACCCCCGACGCGGTGCGCCTCACGCGCATCGGCGCCTTCCACGTGGACGTGAATCCGCGCCAGACGCTCGTGGTGCTCACCAACCACGACGTGCCCGGCGTCATCGGTCGCGTGGGCACGTTGCTTGGCGAAGCGCAGGTGAACATCGCCGAATATCATCAGGCGCGCATCGCGCAGGGTGGGGATGCGCTCGCGGCCATCACGGTCGACGGCGAAGTGAGTGAGGCCGTGCGTCAGGCGCTGCTCGCCGTGCCCGAGATCCAGACGGCCACGGTCGTGCGCCTCAGCGATCGCTGAGGCACACGTCGCGCATGCTCGCGCACGCCACGCTCACCACCGACGAGGACGTCCGACGCGCCCACGCGCGTGATGTCTCCGGACTGGAGCTGCTCGCCGACGCGGTGGCACGGCCTCGCGACGTGGCTGACGTGCAAGCGCTCTTGCGCGAAGCGCACGCCACGCGGACGCCGGTCACCCCGGCTGGCCTGCAGTCGAGCACGACCGGCGCGAGCATCACCGATACGGGCATGCTCCTCTCGCTCGCATCCCTCACGCGCGTGCACGACGTCGACCCGGTGCATCGCCTCGTGCGCGTCGATGCCGGCGCACGCGTCGCAGACGTACGGCGCGCGGCCGCCGAGGCCGGGTTGCTCTTCGCCCCCGATCCCACGAGCGAAGAGGAGAGCACCATCGGCGGGGCGATCGCGTGCAACGCGAGTGGCGCGCGGTCGTTTCGCTACGGTGCCACCCGAGCGCACGTGCGCGCGCTCACCGTCGTGCTCGCCGATGGAACGCGGCATGTGGTGCGTCGTCCGGCGCTCGAGAAGAACACCGTCGGCTACCCCATGGCGCACGATCCGGTGGATTGGTTCGTGGGGAGCGAGGGAACGCTCGGTGTGGTGGTGGACGCCGAACTCGCGCTGCTGCCGCTGCCGGAGCACGTGACCGGCCTCGCCATCCCGTTTCGTACGACGCACGATGCCCTGGCTTTCATCGTCGCGGCACGCGAATCGGCGTACGGTCCCGAGAATCCGTCACTCGCGCCACTGCGTGGTGGTGGCATTGCGCCGCGCTGTCTCGAGTTCTTCGACGAGCGCGCCGTGGAGCTGGTGCGCGCGCACGATCCCGGCACCGCGTGGAGTGCCGACGTGCACGCCATCGTGTACACCGAGGATGCCGGCCCGCACGGACACGACAGCGACGCCGCCCTCGATGGCTGGCTCACCCTTGCTGAATCGCACGCCGCGCTCACCGAGGAAATCCGCGTCTACGACGGCGAAGCGGCACTCGCCGATGCACGTCGCCTGCGCCACGCCGTGCCCGCCACCATGAACGAGCGGGGCGCACGCTGCCGCGCGCAGGGCGGTCGCAAGGTGAGCACCGATTGGGCGGTCCCCTATCACCGCCTCGCCGAGGCGATCGACGCGGCGCACGCGCTGGCCGATGCGGCGGGGATCGAGCGGAGCGTGACCTACGGCCACGCCGGTAACGGCCACCCGCACCAGAACTTCATCGCCCGCGACGCCGACGAACTCGCGCGGCTGCAGCCCGTACTTACCGCCACGCTCGAGCGCGTGGTGGCCATGGGCGGTACCGTCGCGGCGGAACACGGCATCGGCAAGCTCAAGCGCAAGTGGCTGCCGATGCAGGCCAGCACGCTGCAACTCGAGGGAATGCGTGCGCTCAAGCACGCACTCGATCCGCTCGGCCTCATGGCCCCGGGCAACGTGCTGTGACGGTGCGCCGCGCTCGCTACGCGACGGTACTCTTCGACGCCGACTCCACCCTGTCGGCCATCGAAGGCATCGACTGGCTCGCCGCGCAACGTGATCCGGAGACGACACGCACGATCGTCGCCCTCACCGAGCGTGCCATGAACGGTGAACTGCCGTTGGATGCCGTGTACGGCGAGCGCATCGCCCGCATCCGCCCCACGCGCGCCGAACTCGACGCGCTCGCCGCCGAGTACATCGCGTGCCTGCTGCCCGACACGGTCGACGTCGTGCGCGCGCTGCACGACGCGGGTGTCACCGTGCACATCATCAGCGGCGGCATCCGCGACGCCTTGCTGCCCATGGCGGCACACCTCGGCATTGCACCGACGCGCGTTCACGCCGTGACACTGCAGTCGACGGCCAACGACGACATCTTCGACACCGTCGCGCCCGATCAGCCACTCGCCCACCAGCGCGGCAAACCCGACGTCGTGCAGCAGCTGCGCGCCGAAGGCGCGTGCCTGTCCCCCATCGCCATGATCGGCGACGGCTCCACCGACGCCGCCGTCGCCCCGCACGTCGACACGTTCATCGCTTTCACCGCCGTCACGCGTCGCGCCAGCGTCTGTGCTGCGGCGCACGCGGAAGCAGCGTCAATGACCGACCTGCACACCATGCTGTTCCACCACGGTACCTGACCACTCTCTCGCGTTCTTCGCGCCCCTCGCGTCTTCGCGTCCTGCAGTTCCGCCGTCCCGCAGTTCCGCCGTCCCGCAGTTCCGCCGTCCTGCAGTTCCTCCGGTCCCAGCCCACACACCCGTGCACCAGTTCGGCCGCTTCTTTCTCCCCGGCCCCACCGACATCCGCCCCGAGATTCTCGCGGCGCAGGCCGGTCCGCCACTGCCGCATCGTGGCGCCGCGTTCGAGACGTTGTTCGCCTCGCTGCAACCCGGCCTGCGCCACGTCTTCGGCACCACACGGCCTGTCTACGTGAGCACGAGTTCCGCGACCGGCCTCATGGAGGCCGCCGTACGCTGTGCCAAGCCCGGTCCGGTGCTCTCGCTCGTCAACGGTGCATTCGCCGAGCGCTTCGCCGACATCGCGCGTGCGTGCGATCGCGACGTCACCGTGCTCGAGGCCAGGTGGGGCGACACGGTACCGCTCGAGCAGGTCGAACAGGCGTTGCGAACGCGCGCGTACGCGGCCGTCACCGTCGTGCACAGCGAAACCAGTACGGGCGCGCTGACATCGCTCGCCGAGTTCGGTGCGCTGTGTCGCACGCACGGGGCCTTGTCGCTCGTCGATTCGGTGACGGGGGCGGCGGGTGCCGCCATGCACACCGACGCGTGGCAGCTCGACTTCGTGTTCACCGGATCGCAGAAGGCACTCGCCATGCCGGCCGGCCTCGCATTCGGCGTGGCCAGCGAGCGCTATCTCGCCACGGCGCACGAGGCTGCAGGACGCGGTCGGTACTTCGATGTGCTGGAGTTCGAACAGTACGTGCACAAGCACCAGACGCCGAACACGCCGGCCATTTCGCTGCTCTACGCCGCGGCGGCGCAGCTTGCACACATTGTGCACGAAACGATCGACGTGCGCGTGGCGCGCCATGCGGCCATGGCCGACGCCACGCACGCGTGGGTACGATCAACGCGCGAGGCGCTCGACCTTCCGATGTGCATCCAGGCGCGCGACGGCGAGCGGTCACCCACGGTCACGTGCATCGCCTTGCCGACCCACGTGGCCGGCGACGCCGTGGTGCGCGCGGTTGCCGATCGCGGCTTCGTCATTGGCGGCGGCTACGGCAAGCTCAAGGCCACGCATATCCGCATCGGTCACATGGGTGACCACACGGTGGAGGGGCTGCACGCCTGCCTCGAGGCAGTGCGTGACGCGTTGGCGACGATCGCGCACTGACGTCGGTCTCGCCGCTCGCTAGGTTCAACGGTGCGCAGGTGTCCGCAGCGCACCATCACACACACGTCTGATGTCCAACAACGCTACTTCCCTCGCCGTCATCACCGGCGTCGGCCGCGCCGGTCAGGCCGGCGAAACCATTGCCCGCGCGTTCTGCGAATCAGGCGCCGCCGTCGCCTTGCTTGACGTCTCGGAGGAGCAGGTGAACGCCCGCGCCGCCGAACTGCGCGCCGACGGGTTCGTGGCGACCGCACACGCCGGGGACCTGAGCGATGCGGCAACCGCCGAACGACTTGCGCTCGAGGTCCTTGCCGCGCATCCCGCAGCGGAGGGACGTGTCCACGCGCTGGTGAACGCCGCCGGCGGCTTCGGCCTCACCGGCGCGCTCGACACCAGTGATCCCGCCGGCTGGCGTCGGCAGTTCAGCATCAGCACCGACACCGCCTACGCCGCCACGCGCGCGTTCCTGCCGGCGCTGCGCGCCGCGCGCGGCAGCATCGTCTACTTCGCGAGTGCGGCCGCGCTGCCCGGCGGCAGCACGGGCGGCATCGCGGCTTACGCCGCAGCCAAGAGCGCGGTGCTGGCGCTCATGCAGAGCGTGGCCGAAGCGGAGGCCGATCATGGGGTCCGCGCCAACGCCGTCGCGCCCACCGCGATTCGCACGGCGCTCAACCTCGGCAGCATGGGGGACCGCAATCGCTACGTCGATCGCGAGTCGGTCGCGGATGTGGTGTTGTTCCTCTGCAGTCACGGCGCGCGCAACGTCACGGGGCAGGTGCTGCGTCTCGCCTGACGCCACTCAGCTCGCTCATTCGGGTGCTAGTCGACTACTCCAGATCCACATCGTGACTTGAGGCGGCCCGGCTGCAGAGCAAGCTCCGGGTCGAGCGCGATGCGTGCGACGAGATCGTCGGTTGCTTCGGGTACAACGACCTTGTCGAAGCCATGACGTCGCAGTTGTGCGAGGAGTTGGCCGAGGCTTTCGGCAGTCAGCTCGCCGTGAAGCAGGGCGACGGCCAGAGTCGCTATGTACGGATCGGCGCCTTGAAGTCGCCGTCCGACGTGATCCTCAAGGGTGCCAGACGCGATCGCAGCTTCAAGCTCAATCGAGCCGACAACATGCGCATCACAATCGAGTGAACCGGACAAGAGGTGGGCAAGACCTTCGTGATACCACAGCGGCGCCATTTCGGATGGGATTCGCCTGAGGATCACAAGATGTGCGAGCTCATGCCGCAGCACCGTGGAAAGCAGGTTGGAGTCGTTGCTGGCGAAGACTCGCTCGGAGATCGAGATGTACCGGCCATCGAGTGTGGTGTGACCGAGCACTCCGTCGTCCCGTCCCCGTGTGATACGAACGGCGATACTCTGGTTGGCCAACAACCTGCACATGCCGTTCGGGTTCACTTGCTCACGTTCGATGGCACGCTTGAGTTGCTCGATTTCTTCGACCGCGTCCTCGCGATTGGGGAGTAGTCGTCGCTGTGCTAGCAGTGTCGCCTCATCGACATCGAAGCTGCAGTTGTCGGACGCGCGATCTCCTGAGACGCAGCAGACGCCAGCGAGCAGCACTGCGGCTGCCCACTGACGTCCTGGGCGGTCCAGCACGCGCACGGTGAACGCTCTCCCGGCGCGTTGAGCCGAATCCTCAACCGCGCCGTTCAGAGGATTGAGCCTGTCGAAGTGCGGCGAGGTGAGCTTCAAACGTCTGAAGGCCAAGGCCGGCCAACCAACTCCTCTGACTCTGGTTCAGTCGAAGGACCGTTTGGACAGTCTTCCCGTCGCAACCTCCCAGCACAACGATTGCACCCAGGCGGGATGAGTATCGGAGCGTCTCCGCATGAGATCTGACCAGCTCCGAGAATTGATCACGCGAACCGCTGCGCAGCGAGGCGAGCATCGTGTTGGTGACCGGCTGCACCTGATCGCGCAGCGTCACTGGACCGGCATCACACTTCGTGCAACTACTGCCGGGCACACAGTAGAGGAGATACTTCGCGCCCGTTTGGCTGCCTCCTCCTTGAACCCACTGCGACGGTGCACCCTCGCAGGGTTCGCAATCTGCTCCACAACGCTGGACTTGCGCTTCGAGGTTACGTCCCGCGGTGAGCGAGGCGAACAGAGCGATCGCAATCGCGAGGAGCTTCCGGGTCGGTCTCATCTTCTGTCATGGTCAATTCTCCGCTGCTTGGGGTTGACTGCCAACAACCTGCCTAACGGACTGCACCACAAGAACCGGGGCTTCCTGATCGTTATACTCGTAGCCGTACACATAGTCGTTGCCGACGAATCCCCAGATCAGCAGGGTAGTACGTTGACTTGCAACGATTTCCCCGCTTCCGAGATCGATCACATCGATCCGCGCGACGTGCAGACTCTTCGCGTCTCGTTTTTGAACAACGAAGCGCTCGCCGCCCGGGAATTCGCGCACCTCACCTCGCTCCCGCCACTCCGGATGGGGCTCCCACGCCACGATCCAAGCTCGATTATTCCGATCAACCTTGATGTCCTGCACGTAGCCATACATCGGCTCGTCGAACGAGGATGGCGGCGTCATCAGCCCGGAAGCAGGACGTGACCACAAACCCGGTCTCGTGAATCGCAGCCGCAGCGTGCCGTCGAGCGAGAAGACTTCGCCGTCGTATGTTGATGGAGCGATCGAGAGCACATACTGCTTGCCAATGCGCGCGATCTGTCGACGCATGTACGGATCCGTGGCTGCAAACACCGAATCCCTCGGCAGACCGAACGAGAGTGTGACTTGATTGCCATCCCAGATGTGAAGGGGATCGGCGAAGCGGTCCGCGTCAGACAGATGGCTGTTCAGCAACAGGCTGTCGCCACTTGCTCCGATCATCACCGCCTCGAACGTGGGACCAGATGGCAACGCCCGAACGAACGCGAGGCGGTGCGAGGAGTCGAAGGCCGTCTGGCGCCGCTGTCGCTGATCGAGCATGTGGAGTCGCCCTGACTCATCGATGAACATCGTACCGGGATATCGGAACTCGCCAGGTCCGGAACCGTTGCGGCCAAGACGCTCGATGAACTCGCCGCCCGGGAAGGCGTACACCTGGATCCCCCGGGAACTCCCCACGTAGAACTTTCCGGCAGGACTGAGTGCGGCAAACTGACTCTCGTCGACCATGCCATCGCCGTCATCGATGTCGAGCTTCATGACGGTCTCAAGCACCAGACACGAGGTGCAAGTTGCCGGCGTCTCACGAACTTCGAAGAGCGAATCCGGCAGTGCCGCCGCTCGCCAGTCAGCCCACGCCTGCCTCGAGTCAGCCGCTGACGTGCAGCCGGCCGCGAACAGGAGGGTGAGAAGTGCACGGGTGCATGGTCGCATCGATACCACCAGGGAGCGAGTGCTTTTCCTCGCGCGCTCGTTGGACAGTAATGCAAGTCCCCACTGAGCTACGCTGAGCATATCCGCTCACAAATACTTCCCCCCCCCCCCGCGACTCTGTCAAGCCCCGCTCGCGCCGCGCAACGCACTCGTGCTGTCGTTTGGTTCGACGGGGCGAGAGTGCCTCGTGGTATTTCGGGCGAAGGCGAGGATGCCAGCCGAAGGCATGGCCACCTACCGAACGTGCACGCGGTCTTGTCGTGAGCGAACCGCGCTTCGAGTTCCGTCAGGCATCATGGAACCCGTAGTCGTCGCCTCGCAGAGCGCACCCCAACGTTCACGCACCACACCCGCGCGGCAACCGCAGCACCACATCGCTGACCAACATCCCCACCGCCGGTCGCAGCGTCACGCGAACTGGCTCGCATCCTGGCGGCATCGCGCTCACCTTGACGCGTCCGGAAGCGGTGACGTCGCACAGCACCGCTTCGCCCGCCTGGTCGGTCTCGGCGCGCGCGCGCGCGGCCTCCCACGCCCACGATCCCTCGGCCATCCGCGTGTAACGCGTGCGCCACTCCGCTTCGACCGCGGTTGCGGCGCGTGCGGTGCCACCGGAGTCGAGCACCCGCACCACCAGCGCCATCCCGCGCGTTGTGCTGTTCGACGTCCGCTCCACGCACTGCCGTACACGCGCCAGCGCGGTCGCCGATACGCCCGCCACCAACACCGCGGAGTCCATGCGTGCCTGGGGCGCAACGGGACGCGTGATGTCCTCTCGTCGCGTGAGCGCCGAGCGCAGCGCCGCGTCACCCGACGCACCACCCGCCGAGTAGAGCACGCGGTTCCCCGCCCGCACCTCCGTGACCAGACCGCGCACC
Source organism: Gemmatimonadaceae bacterium (assembly GCA_025453875.1). Classification (GTDB taxonomy): domain Bacteria; phylum Gemmatimonadota; class Gemmatimonadetes; order Gemmatimonadales; family Gemmatimonadaceae; genus JAABRT01. The sequence goes on from JALOPN010000031.1 coordinate 12,596, forward strand.
ACGCTGGTGCCGACGGCCTGCAGACGCTCCATCCGACCGCCGCCGCGCGGTACCGGCATCATCGTTACGTCGAGCCGCGGCATGCGCAGCGCCCACCGTTCGATGATCCAGCGTCCATCGGGAAGCTGCGTGTACTCCACGGTGCCGCCGGGGTTCACGGACGCCGCCACCGAGGTGAGCCCGAGATAGCCGAACTCCAGCGTCTCCAGCGAGCGCGTCGCGGCGTCGAGCCATAGCACGCCCTCCACGTCGATGCGGGTGTCGGTACGCTTCGCCGGCGTGAAGCGAATGCCGATGCGCCCGTCATCTTCGCGCGATCGGTCGAGCGAGAGACACGTGCGCGCGAGAAAGCGGTCGTCGGTGAGCACCACGGCGTCGGGCGCGCGATAGGTCGACCCACCATCTGCCTCGCGCACCACGAACCCCTCCTGCAGCAGCAGCGGCACCGGCACGCTGCGAAACGCCTGCGTGGTGGCGCCCTCACTCACCACCGGCGCCGAAATCGCCTGCACCCGTCCGCGTCGATCGCGCTCCTCTTCCACCCGCACACTGCGCATCACCGGGGCGGCGCCCTCCATCGGACTCACCGATCCGGCGAGCGCCGTCAGCGCGTCGGCGAAGAGTGCCGACACCACGCTGCTGTCCGGGGATGCGGCACCGCAGCGCGCGCGCTCACGCACACGCACGGAAGCGATGGCCACGGGCTCATCGGGGAGCGTGCGACTCACATCCTCACGCATACCGGCAGCAAGACGCCCCAGAAAGAGCGTCACCGGACGCTGCCCGATGCGCAACGCGCGCACCACGACCGAATCGGGGCCGACCGAGAGCTGAAACCGACCGCTTTCACTCGTGACCGCGCGCGCGACGATCTCACCATCGCGCGTGCGGGCGGCCGTGATGACCACGCCCGACAGCGGCTGCGGCGGCATACGCCCGAGCAGCACGCCCTGTACCGTCTGCGCGTGCAGCGTGTCGCGTGCACCCAGCCACAACGTGAGGCACACGCCGATCCCCCGTATTGCGTCGCGTCGCATCGCGTGAACCTGCGGCCAGTTGTGCGCGTCGGCAATGGCCGCGCACTCGGATGCACCCGCATTGCGCTCCACCGCGCCGCCCGCGAGCTTCCGCGCTCATGCCTCCCCTCCCCGCCCTCATGCGTCGCCGGTGGCTGCTCGGCGCCGCCCTCGTCGTCCTCAGTGCACCGCGCGCCGACGCGCAGTCCGCCACCGACACCACCACGCGCCCCGCCGTGCTCATTCTCGCCACCGGCGGCACCATTGCCGGGGTGCAAGACGCTCCCGGCACACTCGGCGGCTATCGCGCGGGCACGCTCACCGCCGAGCAGATCGTCGCCTCGGTGCCCGAGCTGTCGCGCCACGCGCGCGTGGAAGCGGAGCAGTTCGCGAACGTCGCCAGCACGATGATCACCCCGGCGCAGTGGCTCGCGCTCGCCAAGCGCATCAATCGCGCTTTCGACGAACGCCCCGATCTCGCCGGGATCGTCGTCACGCACGGCACCGATCGCCTCGAGGAGACGGCGTTCTTTCTCTACCTCGCGGTCACGCACGACAAGCCCGTGATCGTGGTCGGCGCACAGCGGCCAGCGACCGGCATCAGCCCCGATGGTCCCATCAATCTGCTGGCGGCCGTGCGCACGGCGGCGGCCCCGCAGAGTGTCGGCAAGGGTGTCACCGTCGTCATGGATGACCGCATCATCTCTGCACGCGAGGTGCGCAAGCTGTATCAGCGCACCGGTGGCTTCAGCGGTGGCGACATGGGGCTGCTCGGTGTCGTGTCATCGAATGGTCCGACGTACTTCTTCGCACCGGTGCGTCGCTTCGGCGCGCGCAGCGAGTTCGATGTGCGCCGCGTGGACAGTCTGCCGCGCGTCGAGCTCGCGTTCTCGTATCCCGGGGGTACGGGCCCACGCTTCGACACGATGCCCGCCGGCCTCGTCGTGGCCACCACCGGCTTCGCCCCGTCGGAGGCCGCCGCGTTTCGTCGCCTGCGCGAGCAGGGGGTGCAGGTTGTCACCGCGTTCCCGTCGGGCGACAACGTGAGTGCGCTGCCGCGCGCCGCGGCACCTGACACGACACCGGCGAACGCGACCGCGGCCGCACGCCCCGATTCCGCTCGTGCCGCCGAGCGGGCGCTCCCGCGGCAGGTCGTGTCGCAACACCTCACGCCGCAGAAGGCGCGCATCCTGCTCATGCTCGCGCTCACGCGCACGCGCGATCCGAACGAACTGCAGCGGATCTTTGCGGAGTACTGATCCGGCGGTTCAGCGGTGTGCGACGAAGGCTTCCGCGCTCATACCGATGTCGCGCGCGATGATGCGAATCAAGGCGGGAGCGATGTCGCGACCACCATGATCTGGCACGGTAGTCGCCCGTCCGTCCGGATGGCGGAACTGCCGGTGTGAACCGCGCTGACGCACCTCATCGAATCCGAGTCCACGCAGAATGTCGATGACGACACGCGGCCGAAGCGGAGGGATTCGTCCCATCGGTCACGCGACGTCGAGGACTTCTGTACCGATGAAGGTCGCTTCGAGCGTGGGATCGCCGTCCTCGCACAGCATGGCGATGACCTCACGAAGGTTCTCGCGCAACTCCACGAGGGACGCGCCCTGTGAGTGCGCACCCGGCCACCCCGGCACATATCCGACGAACATCCCGGTGTCCTGATCCCGTTCGATGACCGCAGTAACCGTGCGCATCTCGCACTCTCCGACGTGGATGGTCGCATCGGGCGGTGGCCTCACGTGCCCGCGCCGAGCATGGGCTCTGTTGAGCATATCGGCAACGGGACCGTCCGCGCCACTGGGAAGTGTGATCGATCCCCCCACTGGCCCCGCGTGCGTCACATCACCAACTTTCGCAGATGACCCTCGCCGCGCGTCGGCGGACGGCCACCCGGGGCGTGATGCTCGATCGCGCCCTCGAAGCCCTGCCGCTCTTCCGGCTGAGTGATTCAGCCGACGACTCGCCCGTCTCCTTCACCGCCGACAACGGCGGGCGCTGGCGTGTCATCCCTGCTCCCGGCGATCGCCTCCCCGGCACGTTCGATCAGGACGTCTACGTCGAACTGCTGCATCGCTGGCAGGAAGCGGGCGCGCCCGCCGACGGCGCCGTGCACTTCACGCTGCATGCGTTTCTCCGCTCCATGGGACGCCGCGCCGACGGGCGCACGTACGAGCAACTGCGCGGGGCGCTCACACGGCTTGAACGCACCACGCTGGAGTCCACCGGTGCCTACTTCACGGCGACCACCGGCGACCGCCCCGAACTGGCGTTCACGCTCCTCTCCTCCGTGGCCGTGCAGCGCCGCCGCGCCGCCGAGCGCGAGCAGATGAGCCTCTTCGCCAACCTCGCCACCGGCGAGCCGGGCGAC
>JALOPN010000218.1 GCA_025453875.1 Gemmatimonadaceae bacterium
ACCAGACGCGTGAAGCCCGTCATGCGCTCCGCGTTCTCGGCGCTGCCTCCACCGCCGTGCAGCACGACGACCACCGGCAGTCGTTCGTTCGGGCGAACGGTACGCGGCGCGCGTACGGCGTAGGTGCGCGTGCGACCGTCGTGTTGCAGCGACTGCACCGCGGCGTTGGGGTCGGTGCGCTGCCCGACGCGCTGCGCCGAGCACGGGGCGGTGGCCAGCAGCGGCACCGCCACCATGCCGCTGAGCAGCACATGGCGCCACGATGCGGCCGGCGTGCGCAGTGAGCGCGAAAATTGGCGAAACACGGAGACCTCGCAGGAGACGGATCAGACGTGATGTTGTGTGGATCGACGTCACACGTGGCGCGGCGTTAACGCGGCGCAGGGGCGCGGCTTCGGAAAATCTTCGCCGTCACGAATCGGCACTCTTGCCCGAGCGCTCAGCGCGTCCTAGCGTAGCGCAATCCCGAGCTTCTTCCCACCAGGAGGTACGCATGCGCCACCGTCGTGCCACATTTGTCCGTCCCGTGTCTGCGGGCGCCCTGCTCGCCCTGTCGACGCTCCTCGCGTGGCCGCTCCACGCGCAGCTCTCCACCGCTTCCATGGCGAGTGGCTCGTTCAACGGCACGGCGGCGTCCTGTCCGTCCGGGAGCGTGTTCGCCGTGGGCGTGACGGCGAGTTGCGCGGCCGCCGGACCCGTTGCTCCCGGCTCGATTTCGGCCGAAGCGCGCGCTGACGCCGGTGGTCGGTTGCGCGGGACGGCGACAGCGCGCGGTGCCGGCCTGGCTGGACCGACGGTCGCGACGGCCACGGCGTCGTGGACGGAGCGCCTCGAATTCCGTCCGCTCACCCGAGACGTGCTCGTGCGCTTCACGTTCGAGTTCAACGGGATCGAGGTGTCGAGCGGCGGCGGCACGCTGCCGTCCGGTCGACCGGACGCGCTGGCGCTCACCTTCATGCGCCTTGGGGTGACGCGGGATTCCGTCACGCGTGGCCCGCAGTACGATGAACTGCTCGTGCGTCGAACCTACGAGAACTTCGGCACGCGGCGAGACAGTTCGACGCAGTTCCAGTTCACACGCCAGAACATCGAAGGCCCGTTCAGCAGCACCCCAGGCTACGTGCCCCCACCGGCCTTCGATGTGTTTCTCTTCGCGGGCAATACGCAGGCGGACTTCACCTGGAACTTCGCGCTCAATGCGATCATCGAGGGTGGCGGCTTCGGGACGATCTCCGGGTTCTATTCCAATACCGCCGCCATCACGAGCATCGCCCTGCTCGACAAGGATACGGGTGAGGATGTGAGCCGCGAGTTCGATCTCCGCACGGCGTCGGGTGCGGTGTACACGGTCCCCGAACCTTCGTCATTCGCGTTGCTGATGGTCGCGGCCGCGGTGCTGGGCGGTGCGGCGCGTCGTCGTCGGCAGGGCTGACGGGCCGGTAGCATGCAACGGACGGCCCGCGGTGTCATCGAGGCACCGCGGGCCGCTCACGCGCGGGGGATCAGCGACCGTCGGTCTCGTTGTGTGATGGCTGCAGCACACGCTGCACGACGGCCCCGACCGTGAGCCCCTGGCCGACGATACTCAAACAGACGATCACATAGGTGACCGTGAGGATCAGCGAGCGATACTCACTTGGCGGCAGGCTGAGGGCGAGCGCCACCGAGATGCCGCCGCGCAGGCCGGCCCAGGTGAGGATCGTGAGCGTGCCGGGCTGTGCCTGCACGCGCCGGCGCATGACGATGAGTGGCAGCCCGACACTCAACCACCGCGCGAGCAGCACGATCGGGAACCCGAGCATGCCGGCGAGCAGGAACGACATCCGAAAATCCACGATGACGACTTCGATGCCGATGAGCACGAAGAGCACCGCATTCAGAAACTCGTCGATCAGCTCCCAGAACTCGTCGAGGCGCTCCTGCGTGATCAGCGACATCGCGGTCGCTCGGCCCGTCGATCCGATCATGAGGCCGGCCACCACCATGGCGAGTGCACCGGAAATGTGGAGGCGCTGCGCTAGCGCGTAACCGCCGGTCACGACGGCGAGGGTGAGCAGAATCTCCAGTTGGTACTGATCGACGCCGCGCATCATGCGCGTTGCCAACCAGCCGAGCAGGCCGCCGAAGGCGAGCCCTCCTCCCACTTCGATCGCGAACAACTCGGCGATATGAACCGCCGTTGCGCTCTCGGTACCGGCCGCGAGTCCGACGAGCACAAGAAACAGCACGACCGCGACCCCGTCATTGAACAGCGACTCCCCCGAGATGAGCGCGCTCAACGACTTCGGCACGCCCACCTTGCCAAGAATCGCTCCGACCGCGATCGGATCCGTCGGGGCTATCAGCGCGCCCAGCACGAGACACCACGCCATCGGCACGGGAAAGCCGATGGCGCGAAAGAGCAGCCACATCGCGCCCGCGACCAGTGCGGCGCACATCACGACGCCAAAGGTGGCGAGCACGGTGATCAGGCGTGCATGCAGTCGCAGCTTGTCGATGCGCATGTGCAGCGCGCCAGCGAACAGCAGCGCGCCGAGCATGCCATTGAGCAACGCATCGTCGAACTCGAGCGACTCGACGAATCGCGTGAGTTCGGAGAGGTCGAGCAGTCCGGCCCGTCCTGCCAGCACGATGACCAGCGATCCGAGCAGCGCGAGGATGAGCAGGCCGATCGTCGTGGGCAGCTTCACGAACCGATAGTTCGCCCACGAGAGCGCCGCGGTGGCCGTGGTCAGAACGGCCAGCAGTTCGAAGAGCGTCATGCGGGAATCAACGCCGGTCCCCGGTCCACAGGGTCCCGTGACGGACGCCCGTTACGCCAGCATCCCCGCCAGACTCGCCGACATGAACGCCGCGAGGTTACCCGCAATCATCGCGCGCAGACCGAGTCCCGCGATCTCCGCCTTGCGTTCGGGCGCCAGACCACCGATGCCACCGATCTGAATGGCGATCGAACTGAAGTTCGCGAAGCCGAGCAGCGCGTACGTCAGGATGATCACGCTGCGCGGCTGCAGTGCTTCGCCCGCGCCCAGGTCGGCGCCCAGCTGTGCGTACGCGACGAACTCGTTGAGGGTGGCCTTGATGCCGATGAGGCTGCCCACATACGCCGTGTCCTCCCACGGCACACCCATGACCCACGCGAGCGGACGCAGCAGCACGCCGAGCATGCCCTGCAGACTCAGCTCCGGGTAACCGAGCAGGCCGCCCGTCCAGCCGAGCAGGAAGTTGAGCAACGCGACGAGTGCGACAAACGCCATGAGCATGGCGCCCACATTGATCGCGAGCTGTACGCCCTGCGATGCGCCATTCGCGGCCGCTTCGATCACGCTGCTGTCGGTGCTGTCCTTGCCCACGTGCCACCAGCGGCGCGTGGGTGAGACGGGCTCGGCGTCACGCGTTGCGGCCAGCCCGGCGCTCGTCACTGGCACGTCGGTTTCCGGCAGCAGGATCTTCGAGAGAATGAGTCCGGCCGGCGCGTTCATGACGCTCGCAGCGAGCAGATGGCTCGCGATGCCGGGGAAATAACCCGACAGCATCCCCACGTACGCTGCGAGCACACCACCCGCGACAGTCGCGAAACCACCCACCATGACGGTGTTGAGTTCGGAGCGCGTCATCGTGTGCACGAACGGCTTGATGAGCAGCGGCGCTTCGGTCTGGCCGAGAAAGATGTTCCCCGAGGCCGATAGTGTCTCGGCGCCCGACGTGCCGAGCGTCTTCTGCATCACGTAGGCCAGCCCCTTCACGATGAGCTGCATGATGCCGAGGTAGTACATCACCGACATC
>JALOPN010000219.1 GCA_025453875.1 Gemmatimonadaceae bacterium
CGCGTCGGCATCGCCGCCGTCGTGTACCGCAATGACGCCTACGGGCGCGACTGGGCGGGCCACTTCACCACCGCCTGGGAATCGCGCGGTGGCACCGTCCCCGTGGCCCTCCCGTATCTGCAGGGACGCACCGACTGGTCGGCCTTCGCCGCGTACATCGCCCGCGAGGATCCCGACGTCGTCCTGTTTCCGGGCGACGCCGCCGATGCCGAACTCCTGCTCACCGCACTGCGCGCCGCCGGCGCGCGCGCCCTCTTCATCGGGGGCGACGGCACCGAAGCCCTCGCGCGATCGACCCGATTCACGGGCGTCATGATCGCCACCGTGTATCAGCCCTCGAACAGCGCCGAAAGCGAACGCTTCCTCGCCGCCTGGGCTGCCAAGGGCGACTCCCTCCCGCTCGACATGTTCGGCGCGCTCGCCTACGACGCCGCGCTCGCGATCGGCACCGCCTGGCGCGCGTCGCCCGACAAGTCGCGCGCCGGCGTTCGGCGTGCCCTCGAGCGCTTGCGTCTCGAGGGGGCCGGCGGACCCATCGCCTTCGATCCGCGCAGTCACGACGTCATCGGTCGCGCCATCGGCATCACCCGCGTGACCGGACCGACGACCCAAGCCGCGCGCACGGCGGAGGCCCGGTGACGCCGCCCGTGACCCGCCTCGCGACCCGCCTGCGACTCGCGACCATTCGTGGACGCGTACTCGCCGGCTTCGCCTCGTCCATCGGCCTGCTCCTCGTGGCCGGCCTGCTCGCGTGGTTCGGGCTGCAGCGCACCAACGCGCAGTCCGAACGCGCCCTCGCGGCCCTCGGGGCCAAGAGCGAAGTCACCGAGCGCGTGCTCGCCGCCATCCTGCGCGAAGTCATTGGCGCGCAGCGCTTGCTGCAGTTCGGGACCGCCGACGAAGCGACACGGTTTCGCGAGGTCGCGCGCGAGGCCGATCGCGCATTGCGCACCGCGAGCGCCGATTCGCTGCTCGGCGACCGTGAACGCCTGATCCTCGAGCGCATTGCCGACCGACAGGCGGAGTTCGAGGTGCGCATTGCCACCGTGCAGGCGCTGCGCGCCATCGATCGTCGCGTCGAAGCGGCGCAGCGCCTCGATGAGACGCTCGCCGACATCCGCGTGCTGGAAGCGCAGTTGCAGGAGCTGCAAGCGACCGGTCGCGTCGGCGCTGCGGTCGCCCTGACCGAGATGGAAGGGATGCGCCGGCAGGGCGAGTGGGCCCTCGCGGTCGTCATCCTCATCGCCTTCATCGTCGCGGTGTACTTCGGCTCGTCCACCTCGCGCGCGGTCACGCAGCCGCTCCGGCTGTTGCAGGCGGAGGTGACCGCCATCGGCGCTGGCGATCTGCACGAACCCGAGAACTCGCGAGCCCGTGCTGACGTCGCGGAAGAATACGGCACCCTGCTGGGCGCGATGGCACAAGCCAGAGAACGACTGCGCGCGCTGCTCCGCGAAGTGCAGGCCGAAGCCGATCAGGTCACCGTCGCCGCGAGCGAACTGTCCTCCACGTCGTCGTCGACCGCGATGTCGACGCAGCATGTCACCACCGCGGTGGCCGACATCTCGCGCGGCGCGGCGCTGCAGCTCGATGCCCTCACCGCCGCGCGCCTTGCCGTGCAACAGTTGGCCGCGACGGACGCGTCCATTGGGGAAGCAGCGGGTGAAACCGGCGAAGCGGGCACCGACATTCGCGCCACCGCCAACAGCACGCGCGAACAGGTCCAGCGCGCGCTTGACGCGCTCGATGCGGCCCGACGCACGGTGCTCGAATCACAGGAGGAGATGAGCGCCCTGCGGGATGTGACGTCGGTGATCGATGACTTCGCGAGCGTGATTGCCGACATCGCCACGCAGACGAACCTGCTCGCCCTGAACGCGAGCATCGAGGCGACGCGCGCGGGGAGCGCCGGCCGCGGCTTCGCCGTCGTGGCGCAGGAGGTACGGACGCTGGCCGAGCAGAGCGAAGAGGCGGCGGCCGAAGTGAGCGAGCAGGTGCGACGCATTCGTCTGCGCTTGAGCAGCGCCTCCGCCGCGGTCGAAGCCGGCGTCATTCGCCTCGGTGATGCCGGAACCGTTGCCGAAGACGTCTCCGGGGCACTCGGCCGCATCGAGCGCGTCGTCGATCGCGTCGAACACGCGACGCGCCGCGTGGTGTCCGCCGTGCAGGCCAATCATCGATCGCTCGGCGCGGTGCAGCACGCGTTGAACGCGGCGCGCGATCGATCGGAGGGGCACGCCGCCGCCGCGCAGCAGGTGGCCGCGAGTACCGAACAGACGAGCGCCTCGGCGCAGCAGGTGTCGGCGACGGCCGAGCTGCTGCAAACCGCGAGCGTCCGTTTGCGCGAGCTGGTCGGCGCGTTCCGCACCTGACGCGCCGCGCGCGTCCGACGCGTCGTGCCGGACGCGTCGGACGCACAGCGTGTGTCAGGCCACCTGCTCCACGTGCACGCCACGTTCGGCGAGCAGGCGCAGGTACCGTTCCGCCGGCATGCACTCGTCGGGCGTGTGCACACCCGGCCGAATGACGCCGGTCGCCTGCAACTGTCCCGTGATGGAGAGCGTGTACCCCGTCGTCTGCATCATGGCGGTGATGCCGTTGGCCTCGTCGTAGCGCGCCACGAGCTGCCACGCGCGCGTCGCCGGTGCGCCATCCTTCGTGCCGGTGACCACCACGCGCAGCGCGACGAGATCACGCCCGCCGGGCTTGCGCAGCTTCTCGCCGGCCACCTTCACGAACACATCACGCGGCACGACCTGCTGTCCCTTCACGTCAACCGGTTCGAGCGACAGCAAGCCGAGATCACGAATCGCTTCCATGATGCGCGCGTGTCCCGGGTAGCGCAGCGTCTTGTACTCCATGACCGGGATCTTGCCTTCGTAGCGGAACGCCATCGTGGACAATCCGCCCGCCGTGTGGAACGCCTCGAGCGTCCCCACCGGCTCGGGAAACTCCACCGCCTCGACCTCCGAGAGCGCCGTCACCGTCGCGCGCCGACCATCGCGCACCACGAGCGACTCGGTCGTGTAGTAGTCGACCACACCTTCGAGCGAATAGACGATCTGGTAGTTGAGCGGCGGCTCGGGGTGCTGCGGCAATCCGCCCACGTAGAGCCGCACACTCTCCACCGTGTCGAGTTGGGCGATACCGAGCTGCGCGATGACGTTGACCATGCCGGGCGCAAGGCCGGTATCCGGAACGACACTCACGCCCTTCCCTTCGGCGTCGGCGTCGAGTCCCTTCTGCTGCAGCACGATTTCCGTGTTGCCACCGAGATCGGTGAAGTGCACGCCGCATTCGACGGCGAGCTGCGCGAGCGGCAGGTTGAAGTAGTACGGAATCGCACTCATGACCGCCGTTGATTCGCGCATCAGCGCGCGCACGGCCGCGTGGTCCTGCACATCGAGCGTGGCGGTGTGCAGGCGGCCGCCAAGGTGCGGCTGCAGAAATGCCGGCAGTGTACCGACGCGCAGGTCGGCCAGAACCACGCGTTCAACGGCGGGGTTCTTGAGCAGATCGAATGCGCACGCCGAACCCTGCAGGCCGGCGCCAAGAACGAGCATCCGCATGCGGACAGTCTCCAGTGGTGAAGTCGTGGGGTGTGACCCCGAAACCTAACCTACCGGCGCACGCGATCGCGTCCGTCCGCCTTGGCCCGATACAGGGCCGCGTCGGCGAAGGCAAACAGATCTTCCACCGTCTCGATCCGGGCAGCGGGGAAGGTCGCCACGCCAATGCTGGTGGTGAGCCGAATCGGTTCCTCGCCGGGACGGGCCGC
>JALOPN010000220.1 GCA_025453875.1 Gemmatimonadaceae bacterium
GATTCGGACGAGAGTGAACGGGCCGCCTCCCCCAACTCCTCGGCGGCCGCGCCGATCGCTTCCGTGATCTGCCCTTCGAATGCGTTTGCGTACTCGCTCGATCCGCTGCGAATCACGCCGCGCGAATACTGAATGCGATCACGGACCCGATCGGCCCGCATACGCTCCGCCGCTTCGGCGAGCGACTGGGCCGCAGCAGGCTGCTCACGACGCGCCTCGCGCGCGAGACGATCGGTCTCCGCTTCGAGTCGCTCCACATCATTCGCCAACGTTTCCTTGCGCTCGTCGAGACGACGCACCTGCTCGGCACGTTCCGGCGTGTTCGACGACGACAGCCCGCGCACATCCTGCTCGAGCGACTTCTGCCGCTCCTGCAGCTCACGGGCCCGATCGGCGAGCCGACGCACATCGTTGTTGACGCCGGACGTCCGTGACTGCTCCAACTCGCGCGTCGCGCGCGACAGCTCCTCGAGCGCCGCGGCACCTTGCGCCGCCGAGCCGGACGCCGCCCGACGCATCGCATCGGCCGCCTGCTGCATGCGACGCGCGGCATCGCTGAGCTCCGGATTGTTCTGCTCGCGCGCCAGCCGTTCCAGCCGGCGCGCTTCTTCTTCGGCTTGCTGCGCCATCTGACGCTGGGCGTTGCCACCACCACCGGCATTCGCCTGCTGCCCGAGCCGCTGACTGAGCTCCTGCTGCATGCGCTGCAACCGCTCGTTCTCCTGCTGCTGACGGCTCGCCAACTGCTTGAGCCGCTCCAGCGTTTCGTCCACTTCGCGCTGCGCGCTCTGCTGCGACGACTGCTGCACCGCCTCGTACTGATTGCGCAGCTTGTCCGTCTCGAGCTCGAAGAGGTCCGCGAGGTCTTCGGCGTTGGCGTTCCCGCCGCCACCGCCGCCACCGCCCTGCTGTTGCTGACCGCCCATCTGCACCTGCACCTCGCGATACGCGGCCTGCGCGCGCTGTGCGTGCTGCAGCGCGCGCTGTTCCGCCGGCAACGCCGCCGAACCACGCCCGCGCCCGAGCAGTTCCTCGGCTTCCTGCATCGCGCGCGCCGCCGAGTCGAGTTCGGCCTGGATCTTCTGGAACGACGAATCGGAGGCGCTCACCCCGCGCATGCGCATCTGCTGCGAGAGCGTGGTCACGTCGGTGCGCAGGCGACCCTGCGAGATGGCCAGCGTGGTCAGATCGGCGCTCCGCTGCCGCGCCGTACGCGTCGCGCTATCACGCTGCCAGTTGAACGTGCCGGCCACGATCTCGCGCTGCCGCGCAACGAATCCGTCGGGCGAATCCTCACCGCCGCCGCCACCGCCCCCACCGCCACCGCCTCCGCCCTGCTCGGCCTGCTTGTAATCGCGCCCAAACGGTCGCACTTCGAGGAAGTACACATCGCTCGTACCCACGTTGCGGGCACCGTCGCGCGCCACGACGTGATAGGCGATCAGATCGCCGGCTTCGAGCGGAAACTCCTCGAGGAACAACGTGTGCGCCGCTCGCAGGTCGCGCGCGTCAGCACGTCCCGTCTTCGCCATCGGCACGACCTGCTCGTCACCACCGTTGACCCGGAAGCGCAGTTCGAGCGACACGACGCCGTAGTCGTCTTCGGCGACGGCAGCGATCGCGACTTCCTCGAGTGACGACACCTTCGTGTCGCGACCCGGTTCCTCGATGCGCACGACCGGCGCGCGATCGGGGAGCGCATCGATGGCGTACTGAATCGCGCCCGGAACGGCGCGTCCATCGGGGGCGATGAGGTCGATGCGGTAGAAGCCCGTCTTGCGCACGGTGAAGCTGCCACCCAGTACACCGGCGCTATCGGCCACCAGTGGTACCTCGGTGCCATCGTCGAAGCGCAGCGTGCCGCTGCGCACCGCGCGCGACAGTGTGGGCACGACCCGCACGCGCGTACCCACCACGGCCGCGACATCACCACCCTGCTCGATCACCTCGGGCGCGAGGCCCGTGTAGCCGGGATAGCGCAGCTCGAGCGCGATCGCGCGCACGGCGGGCAGATCACTGACCTCGATGATGTGCACCGGCGAGCGCACCCCATCGGCCTCCACGTAGTACTCGGTGCGCGCCATCACATCGAACAGCCGCGTGGTGAATGCGCGCGTGTTGGTCGTGTCGGCGCGCTGCATCGGCAGTCGCACCCAGTCGCCGGTCGTGTCCATGCGGAAGACGAGCTCGGCGGCGTCGGCCTCGAAGTTCACGAGTTCGGCGTCCACTTCCATGGCACCGCCGCGCGGCACGGTCGTGTTGCCGGGATCCACCGAGACGGCGCGCTCCACGCTTGCGGCCTGCGCCGTCGTCCACGGCACGAAAATGAGGCGCGCCATGTCGCGCACGCTGCCGGGACCGAAGGCTGCGACGGCGAGGGCCAAGGCACCCACGGCACCCGCGACCTGCATCGCGCGCCGCATGGGCGCACGTTCAATGCGACGGTCGCGCTGAATCGGCGACAGGGTGTCGAGCACCTGCCGCGCGAGTCGCTGCGTCAGCGCGTTCGACGCGCGCTCACCCGCCGGACGCTGCACTTCCGCGAGCGCCGAGACCAGAGCCTGACGCAACTCGGGCGCGCGCTCCTCCACGTACAAGGCGAAGCGTGCGTCGTCGGTCCGGCGAAGCAGCGGCCACGCCACCCAGCGCGCGAGCACGAGCAGCAGCACCGCCCACGCGAGCGTCCGCGCGAGCAGCACGCTCTGCGACCCGGGGCCGAGCACGCGGAAGAGGGCCCACGCCAGCGCGACGGCGACCACGAGCCCGATCAGCGCGGCCGCGAAAGATTCCATGAGCTGACGCTGCCGCCACTGCCGTCGCAGTTGGTGGAGCGCCGCCAGCAGTTGCACGTCGGGCGTCATGATGACGGTGCCTCCGATCCGGGGATGCCTTCAGAAGAAACACTGCGGCGAGCGGCGACCGCGCGCCAGCCTCGATTGGCCAGAATCGTCTCGACCACCAGAAACACGGCGGCCGCCACCAGCAACCAGCGCCACCAGCCCTGTCGGCGCTCGCGTTCCGCATCCGACAGCGACGCGGTGGCTTCGTTCGCGTCGTCACCGCCCGTCGCGACACCCACGAGCAGTTCGCGCGGATCGACCGCTGCAAGATTGCTCTCGGCCGCGGGCGCATTGACCGCGACGGTCAACGCCGGATCGCCCGACACGGTGCCGGCGTAGGCCGCGTACACACCGCGCTGGTCGAGCAACACGGCCGCCGCCAGCGAATCGGTCGCCGACGGTCGCACGAGTTCACCATCGGGTTTCGTGACGGCCACATCGCGAATGGTGCGCGGCAGCGCCCAGGTGCGACCGCTCTCGAGCCACAGCGGCTCCGCTTCGTGTCCCGAGCCATGCAACGCCAGACGTCGCATGAGCGGCAGGAACGCCGGCTGCACCGGCAGATCGCCCACCCGATTGTCGAGCGGCACGAGCACCGTGATCACGCGCCCGGCGCCGCGACGCGCTTCCACGAGTGCGGGCAGGCCATCGTCGAAACGCGCGACGATGTCGCTCCCCGCCGCGGGCTCGCTGCGCGCGTAGCGCAGAAAGCGCGCACCGGTGAGGGCGGCGGGCGTCTCGCGAAATGTGCTGAGCAACGGATGATCAGTGCGCATCTCGCCAAGGGTGCCGCCGCGATCGGCAAACCGATCCGCCATGCCGTCCACCGTCACGGTCGCCAACGGTACCGTTGCGCCGCGTTCGGCCAACCGTCGCCCCACCACGATCACCGCGCCACCGCCGGCTTCGACGAACGTCTGCAACGCTGTCGA
>JALOPN010000221.1 GCA_025453875.1 Gemmatimonadaceae bacterium
GAGGTTGTTGCGCTGCGTCGCCACGCCCAGCCGCTCCGTGAGCGTGCGCGCCGCGCGCAACAGGTCGATGGCGGACGAGGCGTGCGTCTGCTGGTGCAGGTAGAGCTGTGGACCGGGGTGCCCGCCGAGGCCGAGGTAGTCGGGCATCACCACCACGGCGCCATCGCTGCCGAACGCCGTGCCGTAGAGCCGCCCTTCCTGGGTGAGCGGATTGGACGGCACGTTGAGCCGGCTGGTGACGGTGCCGTGCATGTAGGCCACCACCGGCAGCGCTGCCGGCGAGCCCAGCGGCACGTACACCGCGCCCGTGGCCGTGGTGAGCTGGCCGTCGAGGCCGGGGGTGCGGTAGCTCACCGAATACGCCTGCACATCGAAGCGTGGCGTGAAGGTGGGGATGGCCCCCGCGGCCGTGAGGGCGATGGTGGCCTCGAGGCGGGTGATGCGCGCCGGGAAGGCCGTGAAGCTCACCAGGTCACCGCGACCGGTGGCGTTCGGCGCCACCACCGGAGGCCGGAGGAGCGTCGGGGTGTTGGGAGGCGCGGTCGGCGCCGTGGCGGCATCGCCGCCGCACGCGGCGGCGAACAGGGTGAGCGCCAACAGCGCGGCGCGCTGGGGCTGACGCAACGACGGATTGGACGGCATGACGGCACGACGCATGACATTCCTCGCAGAGAGACCGGGAGCCCGCGGGGCGGGCGCGACCGGAATCTACGTACGGCGCGCCCTACGACGGGGTGTCAGACCGACTCGGGCGGGAATCGTCGGCACGTCGTACGCCTGGACCTGCGGGTCGCGCGTGAGCAGCGGCGCGTCGGGGAGCAGGGCATCGAAGCCGGCGGCAACCTTCCACGCGCCTTTCCCCTGCCCCGGCACCCGCAAGTGGGCGCGGCTCTCCATGGGCACGAATCGGGCCATGGGCTGCCCGGACTTCGTGCTGACGATCGCTTCGCCGGCCGCCGCGCGATCGACCAGTGCCGAGCGCTGGGTCTTGGCATCGTGAAGGCCGACCGATTCGCGAACGAACTTCTTCATCATGTTCGGAGCGTACGGTGGCTGACCAACTTGGCCAACCGAGAGACCGTGGGTTCAGCGAGCGCCGACCTTCGCTGGACCCACGAGGTACTCCGCCATCACCGGCACCACCGCTGCGGTCTTCCACCGCACGACATGCAGCCGTGATCCGGCTACGTCGACCGAACGACCGCTCACCTCGGCGTCGACGTCGAGGCTTGGCCGGATGGTCTCAACCCGCCGTACCACCCATGGCAATACAAACGGTACACTGCTGCTGGACTGGAACATGTGCATCGCCCCAATCGGATGGGCCACTCCGCTTCGATCGATACGTGCGTAGGTCGTTCTGGCGGTGTTCGATGTCGATTCGCCGAGAGCCTGGTGCTCCACCTGATTCGAAGTCTGAGGCTCGGTCCATCGAAGCAGCCACTCGCCACCCGACGCGGTCGTGTCGAGCAGTTGCAAGCGCTCGCCCTGCGCGCGAAGCACATCGCCGGCCTCCCATGGCACGCTCAGTGTGTCGCGGAGGACCAGGCGACGCAGCCGACCTTGCATTTCGATCGACCGGATACTGGAAGCGCGCTGGCGCTTGTCCCCGACGATGATCGCCAGCGCCTCCATTGTGCCGGATGCGGGGACCGAGTCGGCTTGCGATACCGCCCAGCGACTTCCCGCCGGGAGCGGAGTTGCCGCCAGGCGCGCCTCGAGCGTCCCCCCTTCCATCATCGCCAGCGGCGCCGACGTTCCGTCGGCATAGTATGCGGTCAGCCGCGCCCCCTGCACGAGATATCGCGCATCGGGGCTGGCTTCGGCGATGTGGTACCGAAGCATGATGGACCCGGCGTC
This sequence comes from Gemmatimonadaceae bacterium, assembly GCA_025453875.1. Classification (GTDB taxonomy): domain Bacteria; phylum Gemmatimonadota; class Gemmatimonadetes; order Gemmatimonadales; family Gemmatimonadaceae; genus JAABRT01. Next base: position 1,861 of record JALOPN010000221.1, read on the forward strand.
GCCACGCTCGAGCTGCATGGAGTCGATCACCAAACGCTCACGAGGCGTTTCGCCGGCGGCCGCCGTGGGCACGACATCGGCAGGTGGCTTGAACGCGCGTTGCTCGGTCAGCTCACGGGTCATCGAGTCCAGCGCCAGCACGCCCAGCACCACTGTGCCCACCAGCGCAGGTCGGGTCCTGACGGCGCCATGGTAGAGCGCGGCCAACAACACCACGCCACCCGCGACCGCCAACCAGGCCTCGATCAGCCACAGCATGGGCGAACCCATGCTGGCGAGACCGTCGATCATCCTTGTGCCAATCGTCAACGCCGCAATGCCGATGAACAGGAGCGGCGCGCTGCGCAGGTCGCGGGTGACCGCGCCGACCGTGAGTGCCAGCACTGGGAACATCAGCATGCCGGGGAGACAGGCGCGTACGAGCGTGAGCGTTCGTGCCAGTGGGACACCAGTCACGCCGAGCGTCGCGGCCAGCACCATCAGCGTCACCGTGACCATGGCGACCAGCAGCAGCAGCTTGGCGATGATCTGCGCCCATGGGCTGGTAGGCTTGCCGCGCCAGAAGGCGTTGGGGGCCGTCGGATGATCACCCTGCACCAGGACCACCGCGCTGAGCATGACCAGGAGCGGCACGGCCAGCCCGACCAGCACGCTCTGCGTGTCGTTCAGCGGCAGGACTTCCAAGGCGCGAAGCACCCCGAGCGACAGGACGGCGACGTGGGCAATCAACCACCAGCGCACGCGCAACAGATCGACGCGCAGCAGATGCCACACCTGCCCCGCGAGCCCCTCGGCGCGACGAGGTGTTGCCATGAACGGCACCATCGTGATCGTACGTGCTGGCGCGGTCATGCGGCCACCTCGCGGCGCGTGGTTCCGAGCGCCAGATAGAGTTCCTTGAGCGTCACCTCGTGCACATCCACCTGGGCGGCCAGCCGCGGCAGCCCGCGCGCCGCGCCATGGGCATCCTCGTGCGGCATCAGCGCCGACACCCGGTGACCGGCCTGCTGCACCTGCAGCCACGACGACGGCCAGCGCGTGGGCACCGTGGCCTGCGCCGCCAGCGTCAGCTCGACGCGCTTGTAACCCTCACGCAGCGACTCGAGCGGCGCCGACACCTCGATGCGCCCATCGCGCAGAAATGCCACCCAATCGGCCAGCAGCTCGATCTCGGCGATGTCGTGCGTACACACCAGCACCGTGCACCCCTCGCCGGTGGCAGTGTCGAGCAGGCCCCGCACAAGATCATCCTTGGTGGCCACATCGATGCCGGTGAAGGGCTCGTCCATGAGCAACAGCGCCGGCCTCGGCGCGAGCGCGCACAGCAGCGCCGCCTTCATGCGCTGCCCGCGCGACATCTGCGACACGCGCTGCATCGGATCGAGCGCAAAGCGGTCGCGCAGCCGCGTGGCCAACGCCACATCCCACGTGGGATACAGCGGCGCGCAGTACCCCTCGAGCTGCGACAAGCGCATCCACCCCGGCAACTGCTGCCCTTCAGCCACGTACGCGAGGCGCTGACGCTGGGCCATCGCAAGGTGGCGGCCGGAGACCCCGAACAGTTCGAGGGTGCCGCGGCGCACCGGCTCGATACCGGCGATCAGCCGCAACAGCGTGGACTTGCCGGCGCCGTTTTCGCCGAGCAGGGCGTACATCGCGCCGGTGGGCACCGACAGGTCGAGGCCATTCAGCACGGCGCGTCGGCCGTAGCCGTGCGTGAGAGCCGTCGCGCGGACGGCCAGCGGAACGTCGGTCAGATCAGACACTGGGTGTCACTCCGTTGCGGCATGGCTCGCCGCAACCGCCGGGGAATGTCCTGAGAGCTCGGCCCACCGCGCCGAGACGGCGCCGAGCAGATCGTCTTCGGTGAGGCCAAGCCGCTTGGCCTCCACCACCAGCTGCTCGA
>JALOPN010000222.1 GCA_025453875.1 Gemmatimonadaceae bacterium
CACGGTGTACTCCATCTCCTGCTGCAGGGTGAGCCCATTCTGCTGCACGGCGCGCGTTGCTTTCCAGCGTGCCCCGACGCCCACGGGTTCCGTGGGGAGTGCAACGCTCAACTGTTCCGTGGAACCGAGGGCCTGCGCCGCCTGCACTTCGGGCGGAGTGTTCGCGGAGAAGACGAGGTTGGCGACCTGTCCGTTCGGGGCAATGCGATAGGTCATGCTCACCCCGTTGAGCGGCGCGAGCGCGGGGCGCATCTGCGCGACCATCATCGGGTTCGCACCCACGGTATCGAGGTCGACACGCACGAGCTCGACGCGCACCTCGGCGTCACCGTTCGCGGCACCATCGGTGACGTCGACCTTCGTGTTCATGAGCTTCGCCGGAATCGTCTGTGCCGGCAGCGCCATGATCTGCTGCCGCATGGAGATCGTCTCGGAGGCACCCTTGGTGAACGTGTAGCGCAGCGCGCGACGCGGAGCGGCACCGGCGTCGAGCAGCGTGACGCCAGCAGACGGGCTGGCAGCTGGCGTGGTGGCGCCCTGCGCGAACAGTGGCGACCCCTGGGCGACCGACAGCGAGACAGCGAACGCCATGACAAGCGAAACTCGGCAACGACGCATGCGAACACACCGGTGAGGCGTGGATGAGGCGCGGCGGTGTGCCGCTCGAATACGTGAATGTACTGCGCGCGACCTCGCGTTGCCTCGCGCCGTGGGGTGCGCTCGTCGGCGGTCACCCGAACGTTCGGTCACTACTCGGCGCCTGCCGAGTGCAGGAGTGCGTGCACCGCGCGCTCGAACGCCGCGTCTCCGTGCGCAGTGACGGGGTACAGTCCGGCGCGCTCGAGCATCACCCATCCGTGGCAGAAAGCGATCACGGCGCGCGCGCGCTCGGCCGCGCGCGAGCGCTGCGTGGGGCCCGGTGTCTCGAGCGGCGCGAGCACGTCGGCGAGGTAGTCGATGGTGGCAAGCGCGCGCGCGCGGCTTGCCGGTGCGGGCTGAAAGCGCCCGCTGTGCGCGCCCAGCATCAGGTCGTAGTGATGCGGATACGCATGCGCGATGCGACGATAGCTGCGACAAAGCGCCACGACTCGTTCGTCGAGCGGCAGCGTCTCCGGCACCTCGCGCTGCGTGTCCGCCAGACGTGCGAAGCCTTCGTCGAAGAAGTGCTGGATCAGGCCGTCCTTGCCGCCGAAGTGCGTATACACGGCCATCGTGGTGCATCCCGCATCGGTCGCGATGGCGCGGACCGAGAGCGCGTCGATCCCGCCTTCAAGAAAGCGGCGGCGCGCGGCGGCGAGCACGGCGTCTCCGAGGGAAACACCGGGCGTGTCCGGCGGAGGATCGGGTGGGGTTGTGGGAAGGCCCATAACGATGTTATGTACTGCATAACACTGTTATTTTCTACCCCAATCCCTCGTCTCATGCTGCCATCCTTCCGGGCACCCATCCTCGTCGCCGCCACGCTCACTGCCGCGTGCTTCCCGTCCCAAACCGCGCCGCCCGGGCTCCCCGCTCCATCACCCGACGCCGCCACGCTCCGCACCGCCGACGGGCGGATCGCGATCCACGCGCTCCGGCTCGGCTGGGTTGGCGTGAAGGGCCCCCATCGCGAACTCGACGCACCTGCGGCCATCGCGATCCCGGCCATCTTTCTCGGGCGCTCATGGACGCCGTGGATGCCGATCTTCGCCTACGCGATCGAACATCCGGACGGCACGATCCTCGTGGACACCGGCGCCGACGCGGCCTTCGGTGAGAAGCCCTACTGGGCCTGCAATCGCCGCATGAGTCTCTTCTATCGCAAGAACTTGCGGTTCAGCGTTCCCCGAGGCGACGACCTCGACACGCGACTCGCCGCAGTCGGCCTGTCTGCGGACCGGGTACGGCAAGTCGTCGTCACGCACTTCCACGCCGATCACGTAGCCGGCCTGCATCGCTTCGTCGATCGTCCGGTCATCACCGGCGCAGGCAACTGGCCGCAACATCGCGGCAGCTTCACTTGCCGCCTACCCGAAGACTTTCGCCCCGATACGGTGCCGGCCGCGGCATTCGACACGACGCTCGACGGCGGCCGGCCGCTCACGGCCGACGGACGCGTGCGCGTCGTGACGGTCCCTGGACACACACCAGGACACGTGGGCGTCGTGATCGAGGATGGCGCGCGGCGCATCCTGATTGCGGGTGATGCAACGTTCGACCTCGAGCAATCCGCGCGCGTCGGTATCACCGGTGTGGCGACCGATCGACGCGCCGCACGCTCAACGCAACGCACACTGACCGCCCTCGACAGCGCCGGCGTCCTCGTGTTGCCGGCGCACGACGCGAGCGTGATCGCGCGGATGCGTGCGTATCGATGATCCCGCACTCCCCGGTCAGCGAGGGCGCTCCGCGATGACAACACGCGCCACGCCGGCGCCGATCGCGTCGGAAGTCGGCCGACCGGTTGCAGGACGCTCGCGACGGTGTACGGGCGACGGTGTTCTTGTCGTCAAATCGCGTCCGGGTGCGCGACGACGAAACGCACCCGATACACCGGCGCCCGCTCCGCCCGAGGGGCACTGAACAGCAACGTGCGCCCGTCATCGAGCAGTTGCACGGCCTTCTCGTCACCCGGCGTGTTCACCACCGACGACAGCCGCTCCGGTGTCGACCATCCTGCCGACGTCCGCCGCGTCACGAACACATCCTCCTTCGTGCCCGCGCCCCCGATGTCGTAGTTCGAGAACAGCAGCGTCGATCCGTCGGGGGAGAGCACGGGGAACGCCTCCCCCGACGTGTCGCCGGTGTGCAGCGACGAGAGATCGCGCACGAAGGCCAGTCGCGGCGCGCGCGTGACCCCGGCCACCACGGTGGCGGTGTCGAGCCGCACCTCATAGAGCGCCGTGCGCGCACTGCCGTCGACGCGACCGCTCCACAGCACCCCGCTTCCATCGCGCGCGAGCGTCAGTGACACCTCGCCATAGTCGGGCGTGAAGGTCACACGCTGCACGGTGCGCCACCCCGACGCGCGCGACGCGCGGTACAGCTCGCGCTTCGGATTGTCCGGCTCCCGTGCGACGTGCCGTGTGCTGCTGAAGTACAGCCACGCACCGTCGCCGCTCATGACCGGCGATCCTTCCTCCGCCGTGGAATCGGCGAACGGCGCGCGCTCGAGCGGCTGCCATTCGCCACGCTGCCAGCGTCGCATGAGGAGGCGACGGTTCGCGCCGTCATCGTCGCCCGTGCCGACGAAGAGCACCTCGAGATCGGGCGAGAGCGTCAGGTCCCACGCGTTGAACGGGGTGGGCCACCCCTCGCGCAGCACGGGCTCGACGCGTCGCGAGGCGGCAAGCAGTTCGATCGCCGGACCGTACGGCGTTCCGTCCTCGCGCCAATATCGAAATGGGCCGGCCTTCACACCGTCGGCGTTCAGGCCCTCGAACGCCTTCTGTCCGTTCGCGTGCCACCCTTCGCTCGGTCCGTGCCACACGTCACGCGTCACCCATTCCCGCGAGCGCACGATCCCGTTCGGATGGAAGTACGTCCACACGCCGTCACCGAGTCCATCCCGCCAGTCGGCGAGGTAGGTGACGCGCCCATCGGCGTCCCACTCTTGCCACAGGCCGTGCGGCTGGCCGAACCGACGGAAGACGCGCTTCGCGAGCTGGCCATTCGCGTGCCGCGTGATCTCGACGTCGACACCGCTGTCACCGAGCGCGGGCGACAAGGTGGGCTGCCAGCCCTGGGCGGCGAGCGGGGAGGCAACAAGCAGGAGCGCGACGAGCGTGCGGCGGAGCAGAGGCATACGGGAGCGAGGCCAGAGGGCACGACCGGTGGATGCGAGAGCCTTCGCTCGCCGCCGACGACTGGATGCACGCGACCGCCTGACGCAAGCACCCATTGCGCCTGCCTCGACCGTCGGCGGCCTACCGCTGCTGCAGCAGCACCGCGATCTCAGCCAGCCGCTCGTTCATCGCCTGCAGCAGCGCGAGCTCCTC
>JALOPN010000032.1 GCA_025453875.1 Gemmatimonadaceae bacterium
GTGAAGCCTGACGCGAACGTCGGCTCGGGCACATGCCCCCGAGACGCAAGACTCGCACCGTTGGCGCGGGTGGCTCGGATGATCGGAACGTAGTCACCGTCACCGCGCTGTCAAGGTGAGGACGCGCCACTGGCGACGGCGTCACACAATGGGCGCGTCCGTTTCAGACCGGGCGACGGCGGCCTGCTCGCTCGGGGCCCCGCAGGTCGGCGGAACGGGGGGTCGGCGCCCGTCGTTTGAGCCGCCATGGATTCTGTGCACGCCCTCGACTCCGACTACGTCCGCGACCAGTTGGTGCCGCGCACCACCGACGTCAACCAGAAGCGCACACGTCCCGACGGCGCGTGGGTGCTGTACTGGATGCAGTCCACGCAGCGGATCGAAGAGAACTGGGCGCTCCGGGCCGCGATCCGGGCGGCAGACAAGGTCGGCAAACCCCTCGTGATTCATCAGGGGCTCGACCCGACGTATCCGCACGCCAGCGATCGACATCACCATCACATCCTGCACGCGGCGCGCGATACCGCACGCGACGCCGACGCGCGTGGGTTCGCCTATCAGTTCGTGCTGCGGCGTCGCCGCGATGATGACCGACGGGTCCTCGATCGCCTCGCGGCCGATGCCTACTGCGTCTTCACCGATCGTTTCCCCACGGCAGGCGTCGACGCGCGCACGTGGCGACTCGGGGAGCGCGTCGACTGTCGCGTTCTCGCAGTCGACAGCAGCTGCATCGTGCCCTCCGGGCTGCTGCCCAAGGCCGAGTGGGCCGCGCGCACCATTCGCCCCAAGCTCGCCAAGCTGCGCGACGTGTCCCTGGAGCGGGTCGAAGAGCGCGGTCCGCGGCGTGCGCTCACGCGTGACGAGCAGCAACGACTCGACGACGCGCGCCGCGTTGACGCGCTGCCGTTCCGCGCGTGGGCCGAACGCGACGCCGACGCAGTGAACAGGGCGATCGCACAACACATCGCCGAGTGCGAGATCGATCATCGTGTCGCGCCCGTCACGTCGTTCGTGCCGGGTGCGACGGCCGCCGCCGCTCGGCTCGACGAGTTCGTGCACGCGCGACTCGCGAGCTACACCACCCGCCGCAACGAGGCGGCCGATGATTGGACGAGTCACCTCTCCCCCGACCTGCACTACGGACACATCGCCGCGGCCGCCGTGGTGCGCGCCGCGCTCGCCAGTGATGCCCCGCGCGCCGACGTGGACGCGTTCGTCGATCAGGTGCTCACGTGGCGCGAACTGTCGTACAACTGGTGCCTGCGCACCCCACGATTCGATGCGCTGTCGGCGCTCCCCGACTGGATTCAGCGCACCATGGCGGCCCACGCCGCCGATCCTCGCGAGGAGACCTACACCCTCGAGGCGCTCGACCAGGCGGAGACCGACGACGCCCTTTGGAACGCGGCGCAGCGACAGTTGGTGCAGCAGGGCGTGATTCACAACTACGCGCGCATGCTGTGGGGCAAGCAGGTGATTCGCTGGGCGCCCACGTACGAGGACGCGCGCGCCTGGCTGTTTCACCTCAACGATCGATACGCCCTCGACGGACGCGACCCGAATAGCGTGGGCGGCATCATGTGGTGTCTCGGCTTGTGGGATCGCTCGTGGGGGAACAAGCCCATCTGGGGCGGATTGCGCCCCATGCTGACCTCCCGCGCCAAGCTCAAGTTCGACGTGGGCCGCTACGTGCGGCAGTGGAGCGGCCGCGGGCTGCGCTGACCGGAACGCCACATCGTGCGTGGCAGGCAAGGCTCGCGCGGCTATCTTGTCGGACATGACGGCCACACTGCTCCCCGGAATCCTGCCGACACGCGCATCAGTCGCCGATGCCGAGGCCATGCTCCGCGACCATCTCTCGCCGACACCGCTGCGCGAGAGCACCGCGCTGAGCGCATTGCTGGGCGTACCGGTGTGGCTCAAGCTCGAATGCGAGCAGGTGACGGGTTCGTTCAAGGTACGCGGCGCGCTCACGGTGCTGTCGCGACTGGCGCCGGACGCGCGGGCGCGCGGCGTGGTCGCCTCCAGCGCGGGCAATCATGGCCTCGGCGTGGCGTACGCGGCGCGTCATTTCGGAGCGCCGGCCACGCTCTATGTGCCACGGCACGCCCCGCAGGTGAAGAAGGACGGCATCGCCGCGCTCGGCGCGCACGTCGACGACAGCGCCGACGATTACGACCACGCGATGGTGTTGGCGAAGGCGCACGCCGAGCGGACCGGTACGCACTTCATCAACCCGTGCCTTGGGGAAGACCTGCTCGCGGGTCAGGGCACCGTGGCAACCGAGGCGCTCCGTCAGTGTCCTGACGTGCGCACGATGTTCGTGTGCGTGGGTGGCGGAGGCCTCCTGGGCGGCGTGGGCACGGTGCTGCGACACGATGCGCCGCACGTGCGCATTGTGGGCGCACAGAGCGTGCGCACGGCCGCGATGGCGCGTTCGGTGGCGGCGGGTCAGGTGGTGCCGATCGCGTCGGAGGTCACGCTGGCCGATGGTCTGGCGGGCCAGATCGACGAAGCGGCGTTGGCCATCGGCCAGCAATGCCTCGACGACATCGTCACCGTGAGCGAGGAACAGATCGGCGACGCGATCGCGTGGTTGCACGAACACGAAGCGTTGCGCGCCGAAGGTGCGGGCGCGGTCAGCGTCGCGGCGTTGCTGGCGGCGGCGCGCGACGGCGGCGCGCCCGTGGACGGTCCGGTGGTGGCGATCGTCAGCGGGCGCAACATCGATCCGTCACGGCATGTCGAGGTGCTCGAGGCGAGCGGACGGCGACGCGATGGCTGAACGCGGCACCGCGTGGTCGCCGCCGGTGTGCACGTCGCGCGCCGCGTCGGCGGCGAGTCGTCGCATGCGTCCGCCTTCGCGGCCGAGTGCGGACATGTGCTCGCGATCGGCGGCCACCGCCCGGCCGCCCTTCTTGCCGGCAATGCTGGCGGCCTCCGCCGTCCAGACCCGCCCCTTGCCGCCAGCGTGTGCCGCGCGTCCCCCACGCGCGGCAATCTCGCGGCGAATCGCCGGGTCGAGCGTGGCAAATCCTCGGTACGCCTTCGCCTTCTCGGTCATCTCTGGCACCTCATGCGCGGAAACGGAGAGTGTGTCGTCGCTCCGCAGCGCGGTCTCGCAGGCCCCGCGGGGTGCCGACCGAACGCCACAGGCGGTGTCACGTCGCGGGCATGCCCTGCAAGTTGCAGGCCAGACTTCATCACATTCCTGACGGACCGTGCCCTTCTCGATTCGCTTTCTTGGCACCTCCGCCGCTCGCCCGACCGTCGAGCGCGCGGTCAGCGCGGTCGCGGTCGTGCGTGAGGGCGAGACGCTCCTCTTCGATTGCGGCGAAGGCACCCAGCGCCAGATGATGCGCTACGGCATCTCCTTCGGCCTCGACGACATCTTCATCACGCACACGCACTCCGATCACATTCTCGGACTGACCGGCTTGTTGCGCACCCTTTCCCTGCAGGGGCGCACCGAACCGCTTCGCCTCTGGGGCCCACGAACGTCGGCGAAAGTGTTGCGACAGTGCATCACACTGGGGGGCGATCGCATCGCCTTCCCAGTCAATGTGACCGAGATCGAAGCGGGCGCGGTGTTGCAGCGAAAGGACTATGAGATCGCCACATTCCCCGTCGATCACGCCGGGGTGCGCGCTGTCGGCTATCGCATCGCCGAGCACGATCGCCTCGGGCGGTTCAATCCGGAGCTCGCGCGCGCCATGGGCATTCCCGAGGGCCCCCTTTGGGGACGGCTCCATCGCGGGGAGACGGTCACGCTCCCCGACGGGCGCAGCGTCGGTCCCGACGCGTTCGTGGGCGGCGCCCGACGTGGCCGCAAGATCGTGCTGACCGGTGACACGCGTCCGTGCGAGGCGACCGTCGCCGCCGCCTTCGACGCCGACCTGCTCATCCACGAGGCGACGTTCACGAGCGACGAGGCCGACCGCGCACGAGAGACCGGTCACTCCACCGCCGCAGAAGCCGCCGCGATCGCCAAGGCGTCGGGAGCGCGACGCCTCGTGCTGACCCACCTCTCGGCGCGTTACTCGCGCGACTGGGGGCCGCTCGAGGCGGAAGCGCGCGCGGTGTTTCCTGTCACCAGCATCGCGCGTGACGGCATGGAAATCGTCCTGCCGCTCACCGACGAACCCGCCACCGCCGATCAGCTGCCCGACGACGATCCCAGCTGACCCGCGTCAGCTGGTACGTGCTTCCGCCTGTCGCTCTTCGAGGCGACGACGACGACGCTCCTGCGCCGCCGCAAAGCGCCGCTGCTGCTCGGGTGTCTCCGGCACGACCTGCGGAATCGGCACCGGTCGACCGTTCCGGTCGATCGCCACGAACGTCAGATAACACGTGTTCGTGTGACGTCGAATGCCCGAGATCAGATCCTCGGCTTCGACGCGCACACCGACTTCCATGCTCGTGTTTCCCACGAAGTTCACCGACGCGTGACACGACACGAGCTCGCCGACGTGAATCGGCTCACGGAAGTCGACGCGATCGATGGACGCGGTCACGCAGTTGGTCCGCGCGTGACGAAATGCCGCAACGGCTGCGGCCTTGTCGACCATGGCCATGATGGCGCCGCCGAAGACGTGACCGAGGATATTCGCGTCCTGCGGCATGATGAGTTCGCTCGAGACGTGCATGCTCTCGGCGACAGTACGGGACGGGCGGGACGCTGACATGAGAGCGCTCGGAAGTGTGGGAGCCAGGGGTTCGGAGACATCGGGGGCCATCGCGCGCGTGGCGAACGGATCATCACCGCGGGCCCGATCGAAGGCCGCGCGCAGCGCGGCACGCGTCGCCTCGTCCACTCGCGCCGCACGCAGATCGATGAACTGATAGACAGGGCGAGGCACGACGGCAATCGGCACGCTCGTTGCCACCGAATCGTAAGTGTTTGCGCGCGCGCCAATGGCGAGTGCGAGCGTTGTCCCCGTGGCGTCGAGGCGACCGCGCACGACCACGGCATCGCTGCGCCACGTCACCGCCGTCGAATCGCGCTCCCACTCGGGCAGCGTCGGCTGCACCGCGGACCAGCCCAGCGCGTCGGACGTGCGCTCACTCGCGCTGATCGTGAGGGGCGGCAACGTGAGCTCCAGTGCGTGCCCTGCACTGTCCGTGCCCGCGACGTGAAACACGATGGCCGGCACGCCGGCGGAATCGGCCAACGTGAAGCTGTTGTCGACGAAGCTGAACGTATGCAACGTCGCGCGCGCTTCCGTCGCCCGTTCGTCACCAGCGCGCGCAATCACGGCGCGCACGGTGTCGAACGCCGCGCGTCCCGCCGCACGCAGTCGCGAAGCCTCCTCCGGCGACACCAGCGAATCAAGCGTCGCGCGCGCGCCGGTGACGAGCGATACGACACCACGCTGCCGTTGATGCACGTGCGGGCCGAGCACATCCACATCGATGTCGAGCGCGTGCGCCCAACTGACCCACCGGCCATGCACGTCGATCACTTCGACGAAGTCGCTGGCCGAAGACGTCGGCTCGGGCGCGTCGTCCACCTCCGGATCGATCGGAAGCGCATCCGGGTACCGCACACGCCAGCGGCGCTCCGTCTCGGCGACGGCGCCATCTTCGAAGAGCAGCGTCGAATCGCCCGCCTGATCGGGCGACAGCGGGAACGCATGCAACCGCTCGCGAATGAACTCCGCGTCGTCGTAGTCCACGATCTCCTCCGACAGGCGGATTTCGTGCAACTGTCCGTCGTGCATCGCCAACAGCAGTGGCGCGCTTCGGACGCGCAGTCCGGTGGAATCGGCGCGCACCCAGTAGGTCGAATCACCCGCCGCGATCAGAAACTCGGCCTCGGGCAGGGCGATCGATGCGCTCGCCTCCATCTCGCGTGACGACGGTGCATCGTCGGCCGCGCGCGCGCAGCCGACGAGGATCGCCGCACTCAGCAGCGCGGCCGCGCACACTCGTCCTCGGCACGTCATGCGTGCCTCCGTGCCGCAGCACTCACGCGGCGGCGAGCAATCCGCGGAGCGCCGAGAGCATCGCGTCATTGGTGAACGGCTTCACCAGCAACTGACGTGGTGCGTCCACGCCTTCGAGCAACTCGGGCAGATCACCCGCGTACGCTGAAATGAACAGGAGAGGCAAGGTCGCATCTTCACGCCGCAACGCGAGCGCCAGATCGCGCCCACCGAGGACGGGCATGACGATGTCCGTCACGACCCCCGCGATCTGATCGCGCTCGCCCTGCCAGATGCGCAGCGCCGTCTCGCCATCGCGCGCTTCACGCACCGCGAACCCCTGACCGAGCAGCATGCGACGCACCACCGATCGCACGGCCGACTCATCTTCCACCAGCAACACGGTGCGGCGCGCCACCTCGCTGCTCGCGAGGATCGGCAAGTACAGAAACGCGCGCGTACCGAGATCGGTCGCGCTGTCGAGCCAGAGCGCGCCTCGCACACGGCGCACGGTGTCGAGGACGCGCGCGAGGCCTCGTGTTTCGTCATCGTGCGGCGCAATCGCGCGCACGCGCTGCTGCTCATCCATGCCGCGCCCGGTGTCCTGCACCGTCAGCCGGATGTAGCGCCCGGGTGTGAGCGGTGGCACGGGACCGAGTTCGGCGCCTGCGGCTTCGACGTGTTCCGTGCGAATGGTCAGCACGCCACCGCCCGGCATCGCGTGCACCGCATTGCGGACGAGCGCCTCGACGGCCGCTCGCAGTTCGTTGGCGAACACGGTCACGCGGCCGTCCACCAGCGCGAACTCGACGCGCAGCTCCACACTCGGCCCCGCGATCTCGCGAATACCGGGCAGCAGGGCCCCGAGCGCCGCGTGCAATGAGACGTCAGGCATCAGCGGCGCAACTCGTGCAGGGCCACCAGCAGGCGATCGATTTCTTCGGCGGTCGTGTAGGCCATGCAGCCGATGCGCAGCAACCCCTCCTCCTCGGTGCCGAGCCGGCGCGCCACGGTGCTCGCGTAGAAGTCGCCATGGGACGCGAAGAGGCCACGCTCGGCGAGCGCGATCGCGGCGCGTTCCGCACCACCCTCCACGCGCATGCTCACGGTGGACGTACGCAACGTGCCGGGCACGGGGCCCACCGCTCGCAGCCACGGCATGCCGCCCACGCCATCCCACAGTCGCGAAACGAGCGCATCACCCCGATGGTGCAGCGCGTCGAACGTCACGGCCAGCCGCTCGCGACGCGTGCCCACGTCCGCGGGCGCCAACGACGCGAGAAAGTCCACCGCCGCCGCAGCGCCCACGATCCCCTCGTGGTTCTGGGTGCCCGTCTCGAGACGCTCCCCACCGGTGTTCGGCGCGGGCTCCAGCCTCGGCACATCGAGTGCCTCGAGCACGCGGCGTCGCGTGTACAGCACCCCGACGTGCGGCCCGTAGAACTTGTAGGCCGAGCAGGCGAGCACATCACAGTCGAGCGCGCGCACGTCCACCAGATGATGGGGCGCGTAGTGCACGGCATCCACCACCGTGAGCGCGTTCGTCTGCTTCGCCATCGCGATGAGCGATCGCACATCGCTGATGGTGCCGAGTGCATTCGACGCCGCACCGAGCGCCACGACGCGCGTACGCGGCGACAGCGCCCGGACAAAGGCGTCGAAATCGAGGTGCGACGTGTGCAGATCGAGCGGCACCCACTTGAGCACGATGCCACGCTCGCGCGCGAGCGCCTGCCAGGGCGCGACGTTGGCGTGGTGATCGAGTTCCGTGACGATGATCTCGTCGCCCGGTTGCAGCGACCGACCGATCGCGCGCGCGACATGAAACAGCAGCGTGCTCATGTTCGCGCCGAACGACACCTCGTCAGCGTCGCAGCCGAGAAAATCGGCGAATGTCTGCCGCGCCTGATCGAGCAGCGCGTCCGTCTCGGCACTCGTGGGATAGGCCCAGTGCGTATTGGCGTTATGGTGGAACAGATACGACGCCACGGCGTCCACGACGCTGCGGGGAACCTGTGTCCCGCCCGGTCCGTCGAAGTAGGCCACCGCGTGACCGTTGTGACGACGGTCGAGCGCGGGGAAGTGTGAGCGAATGGTGGCCGTGTCGGCCACGCGAGCTGTGGGATGATCGATCATGAGGCGCCTGCCGCAGAAGACACCGTCGCGCTGCGCAGGGTCACGCCGGCCAGGCGCTCGACCACGCGCACCGCCTCCACATGATCCGCTTCTTCTCCCAACTCCTGATGCGCCACCCGCCAGAGCTCGGCCGTGAGCTGCAGTAGCGGTGATGGGACGCGCGCCGCGCGCGCCAGGTCGGCCGCGATGCCGACGTCCTTGTCGAGCAGCGCCGCTCGGAACGTGCGCGGGAAGGCGCCCGTGAGCACACGCTGCGGAAACAGGTTTTCGGTGGCGTTCGCGCGACCGCTCGACGCGTTGATGACCTCGAGCGCGAGTTCCGGCGCCACGCCGCTCTTCGCCAACGCAGCAAGTCCCTCGGCGGCCCCCCAGATGTGCAACGCAAGCAGCGCGTTGTTGACGGCCTTGAGGGCGTGGCCGGCGCCGAGCGGACCGGCGTGCACAATGCGGCGACCGAACGCCTCGAGCACGGGGCGCACGCGGTCGAGGTCGTCGGCCTCGCCGCCGCACATCACGGTGAGCGCGGCCGCTTCGGCCCCGCTCACACCACCGGACACCGGCGCGTCCACGAAGCGGACGCCATGCTCGGCGAGGCGAGCGGCAATGTGACGCGACGTCGCCGGATCACCAGAGGTACAATCGAGCAAGGTCGCGCCGGGCGCGAAGCCGGCGAGCAGTCCGTCGGGTCCGTCGAGCAGCGACGCGACATCGGCCGACGTCGGCAAACAGGTGACGACCACCGCCCGCCCCCGCGCCGCCTCGGCCGGGCTGACCGCGAGGCGCGCGCCGTGTGCGGCCACGAACGCCTCGGCCCGCGCTGTCGTGCGATTCCACACGATCAGATCGAACGGGCCGCCTGCGAGATGTCGCGCCATGGGAGTCCCGATGGCGCCGAGTCCGAGAAATGCGGTGGGCAGCATGCGTGAAGTATCGCCGATTCTTCGGTGGCGGGCGAGCGGGGGCGCCCGGTCGGTTCGCATCCCGTCGCAGGCTCGGGCGGCGGTGCTTTGCCACCTGCGCAGTCGCGGCTATCTTGCGCGCGCCAGCGCCGTTCTCACGGCGATGCGCTTCTCCGAACACTCGACGCTCGCCGCGCGGCGGCTGTCGGCGCTCCCGGTGGGCCACGGTCCACGTCGAGCGTCGAGAGGCCGCGGGGGGAGGGGCTCCGCATGACGCCACCCCCGAACAATCCGGAACGTCCGCTGGCGGCGCTGCTCGCGCCTGACCTGCTCGAGCTGCTCGAGGAGGCCCCGTCGAGCATCGCGCCGCAAACGGAGGAGCTGCACCCGGCCGACCTCGCCGACATCGCCGAGCTCCTGCCCGTCGATCGTGTGGGCGCGCTGCTCGCCGCACTGCCGCGCGAACGCGCCGCGGACGTACTCGAGTATCTCGACGAGGAACTCCGCTCCGAGGTGCTCGAAACGATCTCGGCCCGCGCCGCGGCGAGCATCGTCGAGGAGATGACGCCGGACGACCGCGCCGATGTCCTCGAGGAGCTCGACGAGGAAACGGCCGACGGCATTCTCTCCGAGTTGACACCCGAAGCGGCCGCGGAAACGGAGCGGCTGCTGCAGTACGATCCGTACAGCGCCGGTGGTCTGATGACCACCGAGTTCGTGTCCGTTGCCGAGTCGCTCACGGTGGAGGAGGCGCTGCGCTCGGTGCGCGCGATGGCGCGCACTGGGCGCAAGGAAGCGATGTACACGGTCTACACGACCGACGCCGGCGGCCGTCTGCGCGGGGTGCTGTCGCTGCGTGAACTGCTGGCCGCACCGGAGGGCGCACGATTGGCCGACCTCGCGTGGACCGAGGTGGTCAGCGTCGGCCCCGACGTGCCGCAGGAAGAAGTCTCGCAGATCACGTCCAACTACGACCTCGTGGCGCTGCCCGTGGTGGACGAGGAGCGACGCCTCCTTGGTGTCGTCACGGTCGACGACGTCATCGACGTCATCCAGGAGGAGCAGACCGAAGACGCGCAGAAGTTCGGCGGCATGGAAGCGCTCGATGAGCCCTACATGCAGATCGGCATCGTGGACATGCTGCGCAAGCGTGGTGGCTGGCTCGCCGTGCTCTTCGTGGGCGAACTGTTCACGGCGTCCGCCATTCACTACTACGAGGACGCGCTCGACAAGCTGCTCATCCTGAGCACGTTCATTCCGCTCATCATCGCGTCCGGCGGCAACAGCGGGTCGCAGGCGACGTCGCTGATCATTCGTGCAATGGCGCTCGGCGAGGTCACCCTGCGTGACTGGTGGCGCGTGGCCCGCCGCGAACTGCCCACCGGTTTCCTGTTGGGCGCGCTGCTCGGCGCGCTCGGGTTCGTACGCATCATGGCGTGGCAGGCGATGGCCAACGGCGGTGCCTCCATTGGTGGCATCTCGTTCGGTCACGACTACGACGGTCTCGCACTGCCCATCGCGCTCACGGTCTCCCTCGCGCTGGTAGGCGTGGTGACCTTCGGGTCCCTCGTGGGCTCCATGCTGCCATTCGCCATGCGCCGCCTTGGCTTCGACCCCGCCAGCGCGTCGGCGCCCTTCGTGGCCACGCTCGTGGACGTGAGCGGCATCGTGATCTATTTCACGGCGGCGACCATCTTCCTGGGTGGTCTCCTCCGCTGAGTACGCCGTGGAAGGCGACCGGTTGGGTCGCGCTGAGCGCCTGCTGCTTCGGTTCGATGTCACCGCTCACCGCGTTGGCAACGGCCGACAACGCACCGTTGCCAGCGGTCCTTTTCTGGCGCTACGTGACGTCAGCCGTGGTGCTGGGGCTGCTTGCGGCGCACTCGCGTCGAACGCGAGGGGATACGACCACTCCGCCGTGGCGTTCCCTCGACATCACGCTGCTCGGTGGCGGCGCGCAGTTCGCCATTGCCTCGCTCAGTCTCTCGGCGTTGCGGTACCTGCCCGCGGCCGCGATCGGTTTTCTCTTCTACACGTTTCCCGCGTGGGTGACGATCGGCAGCGCGGTGCGTGGCCTCGAGCGGCTCACGGTACGACGCGTCGTGGCGCTCGTCTGCGCGCTGGGGGGCATCGTGGCGATGGTCGGGGCACCGGGGGCCGCCTCCCTCTCGCCAACCGGGGTCGCACTCGCGCTCGCGGCCGCCGCCGTCTACGCGCTGTACATCCCCATCATGGGGACGCGGCAGCGCGGCCTCGCACCGCGTGACGTAGCGTTCGCCGTCGTGCTCGGCGGCACCATGTGGTTCCTGGGGTGGTGCCTGCTCACTGGCGCCTTGTGGCCGCTCCTCTCGCCCCGCGAGTACGCGATCGCCGCGCTCATGGGCGTGCTCGCGGCGGGTGCCTTCTTCGGCTTCATGGAGGGGCTCGCGGGCCTCGGCGCCGTCCGCACGGCCATCACGAGCACGGTCGAGCCGCTGTGGACGGTGCTGCTCGGCCTTGTGCTCCTGCAGCAGCCGCTCGGCGTCGGCACGCTGCTCGGCGGCGCGGGCGTCATGGCGGCCGTCGTGCTGCTGTCG
This sequence comes from Gemmatimonadaceae bacterium, assembly GCA_025453875.1. Classification (GTDB taxonomy): domain Bacteria; phylum Gemmatimonadota; class Gemmatimonadetes; order Gemmatimonadales; family Gemmatimonadaceae; genus JAABRT01. Next base: position 11,536 of record JALOPN010000032.1, read on the forward strand.
CTCCCCGAGCGCTCGGCACCGTCGTCGCCTGCCCCGGGGTGACGGTGCCTGTTCTAGATTCGTCCTGCGTGCGGCGCGGTGCGCGCCACGCTGTTTCCTTCAGTGAGACCTGATATGGCGCGACATCTGGTGACCGGCGCGGCCGGCTTCATCGGTTTTCATACCAGCAAGCGTTTGCTCGACCGTGGCGACGAGGTCGTGGGCCTCGACTGCGTGAATGACTATTACGACGTCACGCTGAAGGAGTCGCGGCTCGCGCAACTCACCGGTCATCCCAACTTCCGACTGGAGCGCGTGCGCCTCGAGGATCGGGCGGCCGTCGAGCGGGTCTTTCGCGAGGGCGCGTTCGAGCGCGTCATCCATCTCGCCGCGCAGGCGGGGGTGCGGTACTCGCTCACGAATCCCCACGCCTACATCGACAGCAACCTCGTCGGCTTCCTGCACATTCTCGAGGGGTGCCGCCATCACGGCGTGCAGCACCTGACGTATGCGTCGTCGTCGAGCGTGTATGGTGCGAACACGGCCATGCCTTTCTCGGTGCACCAGAACGTGGACCATCCGGTGTCGCTGTACGCGGCCACGAAAAAGGCCAACGAGCTCATGGCGCATACGTACAGCCATCTGTACGGTCTCCCCACGACGGGGCTGCGCTTCTTCACGGTGTACGGCCCGTGGGGACGTCCCGACATGGCGCTGTTTCTGTTCACGAAGGCGATTCTCGAAGGGCAGCCCATCGACGTCTTCAATCACGGCCAGATGCAGCGCGATTTCACCTACATCGACGACATCGTCGAGGGGGTGATCCGGACGTCCGACCACACCGCCGAGCCGAATCCGGCGTGGGACTCGAACGCGCCCGATCCGGCCACAAGCCGCGCGCCGTACCGCATCTACAACATCGGCAACAACAATCCGGTCGAACTCATGACGCTCATTCGCACGCTCGAAGAAGCCCTCGGGCGCGAAGCGGAGAAGCGCATGCTGCCCATGCAGCCGGGGGATGTGCCCGCCACCTACGCCGATGTCGAAGCGCTCGTGCAGGACGTCGGGTTTGCACCGAAGACGCCCATCACGCACGGCGTGCGCGAGTTCGTGCGCTGGTACCGTTCGTACTACAACATCGGCGATTGATCGAGCGACTCGCCCGCCTCGTCGGGCGAGTCGCTCAGCCCACGCGCCCGGGCTGACTGCGCGCGGCTCCCGTGTCGTTCGAAGACACGGCGGGCCGCGCGTCGTGTGTCCGGGGCCTGCTGCACGACACTCACGCGCGCCTTCGCGGTGCGCACGGCGGTGGCGTGATCCACGAGTGGCGGCGGGTACGCCGTACCGGGTGTACAGTCGTACATCACGCGCAGCAGCGGGGGCACCTCGTGCGGTCGATGAATCGCATCCGCCGGAAGATGCGAGAGTTCCGGGACCCAGGTGCGAATGTACGCGCCATCGGGATCGAAGCGCTCGCCCTGCTGCCACGGGTTGTAGATGCGCAGCGTGTTGATGCCGGTCACCCCCGACTGCATTTGCAGCTGCATGTAGTGAATGCCGGGTTCGTAGTCCACGAACTGCCGTGCAAGCCAGTGCGCGAAGTCGCGCCAATCGAGCCAGAGATCCCACGCCGCGTACGACACGAGCATCGCGCGCATGCGAAACGGCAACCATCCGGTCGCCAGCAGCTGTCGCATGCAGGCGTCCACGAAGGGCACCCCGGTACGCCCCGCCTGCCAGGCGGCGAGTCGTTCCGGATGGGCGCCGCGCTCGCGTAGTGCCTCGAACGGCGCGCACGCGCACCGGAACTCGAGTGCCGGCTCATCTTCGAGCTTCTGCATGAAGTGGCAGTGCCAGTGCAACCGCGCCTCGAACGACTGCAGCGCCTGCAACCAGCGGGCGTCCACGATGCCCCCCGCTCGGCGCTCCGCACGCAACGACTCGCGCTGCGCGGCCGCGGCGTGCAACGCCTGGCGAATGCTCAGCGTCCCGATGGCCAGATGTTCGCTGATGCGACTGCACGAGGCGGGCGCAGGACGCGAGCGTGCGTCGCGCCACGCGTTCGCCGCCCGGCGTGAACAGGGGATGTGAATCGTCCGGCGCGTTCACGCCCCGGGCGCGCAGCGCATCGGCGGTGAGCAGACCGTCGCTTGCCACGGGCACACCGGACACGTGCTCAGGTGCCGGAACGGGCGGTGCCGCCATGCGCGCGTCGTAGAGCGCGGCCCACGCATCGCGCGAGGGCAACCGGCGCACCACGCCGGTCTGTGGCGTCTCGTGCCACGGGATGCCGTGGGCGCGTGCCCACCGTCGCACGGCACGATCGCGTGCGTAGGCAACCGCCTGCGTCGTCTCTTCGTGCGAGTGGAGCGCAGCGATCGTCACCTCGGCACGCAACCGCTCGAACACGTCCGGCACATCGCCGACACGAGTCACGAGGGTGCCCCCACGTGCCGCCAGCGCGTCGGCGAGCTCGGCGAGCGCCGCGTTGATCTGGCGCAGATGCGCGCCATCGAAATCGGGTGCCGTG
>JALOPN010000223.1 GCA_025453875.1 Gemmatimonadaceae bacterium
GGCGAGTGGATCAGCGGGCCGGCACCACGTGGCATGGACAAGCACCCGTTGCAGATCGCCGACGGGCGCGTGATCGTGAACACCGCGGTGCTCGAGCAGGGCGCACCGCTGGGTTCACGTCAGTTCGATACGGAGGCGCGTGGCGGAAGCTGCGCGCCGGCGGCGGAAGGCTGAGTGATGTCCGAGTCGCGCTCTGATGCTCCGACGCGTGAACGCCGCGCGCCACGCCCGCTCGATGCGCCCGAGGAGGCGCGCTCGCTTGACCGGTACTACATGGTCGGGCTCGCGTGCATGCTGCTGCTCATCGTGGCGTTTCCGCTCTACAAGCTCGGTGAGCCCGCCCGACGCGAGGCCACACGTGAGAGCATGCACGCGGAGAATGTCGCGCTCGGTCGCGAGCTGTTCGCGCAGCACTGCGCGGCCTGTCACGGCGATGAAGCTCGTGGTGGTCGCGGTTTCCCGACGCTTGGTGCGCGCGAGTTTGGGTCGGCCATGGTGGCCTACGATCTCGACCTCGGTGGTCCCTTCACGGCCCAGGAGATCACGCGCGTCGTGAGCTACCTGCGATCGCTCGAGGACGGCGCGCCAAGTGTGCCGGGGTGGTACAAGGGTGCATTGGCACCACCGCGTCAGGTGGCAGTGTCGCGCGCGACAGAACGCGACAGCACATCGCCCGCCCACGATACCGCGCGCACCACGGCCGATGTAGACTCGCTGCCTATGGTGGTCACGCCGAGTGCTGACGTGGCGGATGCCGCGATGCGCGACGCGGAGCGTACGTTCCAGTCGCACTGCATCGCGTGCCATGGCGCGCGTGGCGAGGGGACGGCCATCGGTCCCGCGATCCGACCGCTGCGTGCTGATCTGGCATCGCGGCCCGATTCGGCCTACGCGCTCATCTCCCGCGGCGTATCCGGTACGGCCATGATGGCGTTTGCCCGGGAACGCGGTGGCGTCCTCGAAGCGACGACCATTCGCGCGCTCGTGGAGTACCTGCGATCACCGGTGCGCTGACACGAGCGTCAGCGCGCGGCGGTCCACGTGACGCCCGCGTGCCACAAGCGGCCCGTGAAGCCAGGCCACTGCGGGCCGAGTTGCCGATTGCTCACGTTGTCGACGCCGAGTGCGAGCTCGAGTCCACCGCCAATCGGTCGCACGGCCCGCAGATCCACGCGCGTGAAGTCGGGCTGCGTGGCCGTGATCGCACCGGCGAGATCACGCTGCATGGGCGTCGCCCCGGTGTGCACGAGCGTCGCCGAGGCACGGGCTCCGAGCAGCCGGCCGACGGACACGCGCACACGTCCTGCCGTGACGCCGAACTCGCCCTCCACGCCGCGCGTGCGTGCCTGTGACACGTTGCCGTAGCTGAAGAGACCCGGCGTGGACGACTCGACAAACTCGATGAAGTCGCGCAGGCGATTCTCGTAGAGCGAGCCGCGCACGTACAGGCGCTCAGCGGCCCATTCGACGTTCAGCTGCGCGCTCGTGCTCGATTCCGGCCGCAGCTCCTCATTGCCTTGCACCGCGTAGCCCGCCTGCGGATTGGCGAAGGCGAGATAGAGTTCCTTGAAGTCCGGCGCGCGAAAGCCGCGGCCGATCGTGGCCCGCACATTCAGGCGCGTCGTCGGCCGCCAGAGTGCGGCAAGGCGCGGCGCGACGAACTGTCCCCACCGCTCGTTCCAGGTGAATCGCGCGCCCGGCGTGAGCATCAGTGGTCCGTCGCCGAGTGTCAGCTGGGCAAACGGTTCGGCCATGTCGAAATGTCGACGCAATCCCTGCACACGATCGGCCACGATCTCCTCGCGGCGGAGTTCGAGTCCCGCATCGATGACCGCATTCGTCCCGAGCGTCGAGAACGCATCGTTGTACGTCAGCTCCAGCTCGGTGAGCACCTGGCGATCGCGATCGCCCACGTCGCCCTGCGGGCGATCGAGTGTGCTGGCGCGCGCGAAGTGATCGAATCGCGAGCGATATAGCAACGCACTGGCGCGTGCGTCGCCGCGCTGCCAGGTCAGGCCCGCGCGCGCGGCCAGTTGATCGCGATCGGCAAAGCGAAAGAGCTGTCCCGTGCGATAGCGCTGCTGCTCCGTGATGAAGAGTCCGCCGGCTTCGGCACGCCAGCCGTCGCCGAGCTGCACACGCAGTTGCGGGGCGAGTTCGAGGCGTTCGGCGTTGGTGTCCTGATCGTTGGCGATGCCGGGGGCGAGCTGCACGGCCCGCGATCCGATGTCGAGCCCCAGCTCGATCCGTTCGCCACCGCGCAGCAGCGATCCGTGCAGATCCCGACGGCCCTGACTGCCGCCGATCATCTGCAATGACGCGTCGGTCGAGCCACTCGTGGGCCGGCGCGTCACGAGATTGATGACACCGCCCATCGCATCGCTGCCGTACATCGTGGACTGCGGGCCCTTGATCACCTCGATGCGCTCGAGGTTTGCCGTGGGCAACCGGGAGACATCGAGATTGCCGTTGATGCGTCCCACGAGCGGCTGGCCATCCACGAGAATCAGCACGCGATTGGTGCCAAGGCCCTGCAGCTGCACCCCCGCACCCGCCGGAACGCCGCCCTCGAGTTGCACGCCGAGCTGTTCCGTGAGCACGCCGGCCACGTCGCTCGCGCCGCTGCGTTCAATCTCGGCGCGGCTGATGAGTTCCGTGGGGACCACCGCATCCTTCAATCGCTGATCGCGCCGCGCGGCGGTGACGACGGTCGCATCGAGCTGGAGCGCGAGTGGGGTCAGCGACACCCGCCACGGCTCGTCGCCTGTGATGTCGCGTGTGGCACGACGCGTCGGCGCATAGCCGAGTCGACGGATCACGAGCTCGCCGGCGTCGGTCGCACTCCAGGTGAAGCGTCCGTCAGCGTCCGTGAGCGCGCGCGTGGTGTCACGCGCCACGATGTGCAGGACGAGCGCGTCGCGCACGGCCACACCGGTCGCGGCGTCCACGACCTGCCCCTGGCGGACCGATTGCGCGGGCAGCAGGGCGCTGCACGCCACGGTGAATCCACCCACAACAACTACTGACCACGATCGACGCACAGGCATCCGGCAGAGGTTCGCCGGTGGTCGGCGACGCACGCCGCACCACCATCGGTACGACCGGAATGAGCCACCCTGCGCGTCGTGGAACAACGTGCGAGTGATACGGGGCTGCCGTCCTCGCAAGAGTACGCGGGCGATGCCTTCGTAGACTTACGGAGGCGGGCGCTGGGGCGCAGATTCGACGCATGTCACGTCTCTCGCTGCTCCGTCGCCTTGCGCCGCTCGCCCTCGTGGGCAGTACCTCGCTCGGTGGGTGCGCCTCGGGGGGCGCGCCGCGCCCCAGCGCCACAGCCGATGGCCGCGCGCCGGCCCGCACCGATACGCTCGATGTGCTTGTCGTGGGAGGACGGCTGGTCGATGGTCTCGGCGGCCCGCCACGCGCTGCCACCGTCGGTTGGCGAGGGGATCGGCTCGTGTGGGTGCGCGATGCCTCGGAGGCGCCGCCACCCGCGCGGCAGCGCATCGATGCCAGCGGCCGTCTGGTCACGCCGGGCTTCATCGACCCGCACGCCCACGTGCTCGTGGACCTCGGTCAGCCGTCCACCAGCCGTCTCGAGGGCTACCTCGCGCAGGGGGTCACCACCGTCCTCACCGGCAATGACGGTGGCGGACCACTCGATGTCGCCGGTTCACTCTCGCGCTGGCAGGGCAACGGACTCGGTGCGAACGTCGGCACGTTCGTCGGACACGGCACGGTGCGGTCGCGTGTCCTTGGCGCACGCGATGTCGCGCCCACGGCGACGCAACTCGACAGCATGCGGTCCCTCGTGCGCACGGCGATGACGGGCGGCGCCTTCGGGTTGTCGTCCGGTTTGTACTATGCGCCCGGCAGCTTCGCGACGGTTGGCGAGGTGGCGGCGCTGGCGCGCGAAGCGAAGCCGTTTGGCGGTGTGTACGACACGCACATGCGCGACGAGTCGAGTTACACGGTGGGGTTGCTCGGCGCCGTGCGCGAGGCGCTGCAGGTGGGACTCGACGCCGGCGTGCCGGTGCACATCGCGCACGTGAAGGCGCTCGGGGTGGACGTGTGGGGTCGCAGCGACAGCGTGATCGCGATCGTGCGTGCCGCGCGCGCGGCGGGGCAGGTGGTGACCGCCGACCAGTATCCGTACCTCGCGTCCGGCACCGGCCTCGGTGCGGCACTGCTGCCGCGCTGGGCCGAGGCGGGCGGGCGCGATTCGCTCGTGGCGCGGTTGCGTGACGCCACGGTGCGTAACCGACTGCGGGCCGACATGACGGAGAACCTGCGTCGGCGCGGGGGCGCTGCCTCGTTGCTCATCACCGAGGCGAGCGATGCCGCGATGGTGGGACGCACGCTCGAACAGCTTGCGGCCGCCCGCGGCGCCGACGCGATCACGACGGCGATGGAGATTCTCGAGCGCACCTCACCCGGTGTCGCCTCGTTCAACATGCAGCAGGCCGATGTGGACGCCTTTGCACGCGAACCATGGGTCGTGACGGGCAGCGACGGCAGTGGTGGTCATCCGCGCAAGTACGGGGCCTTCGCGAAGGCGATGCGCGATTTCGCGGTGGATCGTTCGGTGATGTCCATCGAGACGTTCGTCGCGCGCTCGAGCAGCCGGACCGCGCGTGCGCTCGGGATTGCCGATCGTGGCGAGTTGCGCGAGGGCGCCTACGCCGACGTGCTCATCTTCGATCCTGCCCGCGTGCGCGATCAGGCGACCTACACGGCGCCAACGCGCGAGGCCATCGGCATGGACTGGGTGTTCGTCAACGGGGTGGCCGTCCTGACGGATGGCCGGGCGACGGAGGCACGTCCCGGTCGCCGCACTCGACGGTTGGGCGTCGCGGTGACGCTATCGCCCGACGGGGTCGGCATCGCAGATTGCGGAATGTCTGCTTCGCCCACTGCTGATGGCCTGGCGCTGCGACCGGCCGTCGACGCCGATGTCCCGCTGATTCTTCACTTCATTCGAGGGCTCGCCGAGTACGAGCGGCTCGCGCACGAATGCGTGGCGACCGAGGAGCGCCTGCGCGCGACGCTGTTCGGCGCGCGGCCCGCGGCGGAGGTGCAGTTGGCGTTTCTCGATGGGGAGCCCGCGGGTTTCGCGCTGTTCTT
>JALOPN010000224.1 GCA_025453875.1 Gemmatimonadaceae bacterium
CGAGGGCCAGCGCCACGCGAGCCGCGCGACGCGCGCCGGCACCCCGGCCCACTGCACCGTCACCGTGAGGCCGTGCGTGTAGTCGCGGTCGGTGGGCGGACCGGAGTCACGCAGCGCAAAGAGATCGTTGTCCACCACGAGCTGCGTGATGCGCGGGATGCCCGCGGTCATCGGCGCGACCGCGCGCGCGGGCCCAGCAATCGTGTCAGCCGCCGGCTGCGCGGCAACGGGGCGCATCGCGATCACCGCGATACCCACCAGCGCCCATGAGCGCCATTGAAGCAAGTGCACCGGATCGCCGCGCATCACCGGACGCTAGCCGCGAGCACCGCGCCGCGTAACCGCGTATCGTTGACTCATGCTGGATCACCTGCCTTTCGTCTCGCGCGCCCGGCGCGTCGCCCTGCTCGGCGCCCTCCTGCTGAGCGCGTGTCAGTTCAGCGACATCCCCGGCTTCCAGCAACCGCAGCTGCCCATCGACACCACGGCGCCGCGTGCGCCGCAGGACATTCTGGCGTGGCTCCGCGACAGCAGCACGAGCGTGCGATCGCTTGCGTTCGACGACACGGTGTGGAGTGATCTGGAGCCGCTGGGTGCGGTCATCGGTAACCGTCGCGTCGTGGTGTTGGGCGAACAGTCGGGCGGCGACGGCACCACGCTGCAGGCCAAGGCGCGTCTCGTGCGCTTCCTGCACGAGCGACTCGGCTTCGACGTGCTCGTCTTCGAGGGCGGGTGGTACGACCTGCGCGTCGCGAACGAGCAGCTGCGCACGGGCGCCAGCACATCCGCATCGCTGCGCCGCGCGCTGCCGGCGCCGTGGCGCACCAGCGCCGAGCTCGAGCCGTTGCTCCGCTGGCTCGAGACACGCGCCCGGTCGACGCGCCCGCTGCAGCTCGCCGGCCTCGATCCGCGTTTCACGAGCCCCAGTGGCTCGCTCACGAGCGAACTGCCCGGTCCGGCGCTCGAGACGTACCTGCGCCGCTACGGCTCACGACTCCCCGACGATGCGAGTTGGCCCGCCGTGCGCACCGCGCTCGACGAGGTCGCTGTCGCCGGCGAGCGCCACCTTCGCGTTGACAGTGTTGCCCGGCCCGCGTTCGACGCCGGGCTGCAGCAGCTGCGCGCCGAGACGAATCGGTTGGTGAACGTCGCGCCCGAACCCGAGGCCGCGTACTGGCGCGGCCTGGTGTCGGCGCTGCAGGTGCGTGAACTCTGGACCGCCCGCATCGCGGCCGGCCAGCGCGACACGGCGGAAGTCCTGCGGCAGGATGAAATGGCGGAGGCGCTCGTCACGCTCGTGCAGGCGATTCACCGCGACCGACGGATCATCGTGTGGACGAGTTCGTCGCTCGCGCGGCGCAGCTCGGTGGGCGTGACGTCACCCGGCGGCACCGCGGTGTCGCTCGGTGCCCTGGGCTTTGGCGAGACGGCACGCGCGATTCTCGGCGACGACGCGGTGTACGCGATCGCCTTTCTCGCCGGGTCGGGGACCTACGGCCCCTTCCCCACTAGCGTGGCGGTGCGTCCGTTGGTGCGCCCCACGCCGGAGAGCTGGGACGGCCTGTTCCTTTCGGCGGGTCGCCCGAACGCGTTCCTGCATCTGCGCCGTCCCATCACGCTCGACAACGCGTGGCTCTACCAGCGCCGCGTCTCGCGCGCGCTCGGGTATCAGCAGTACAGTGCGTCGTGGCCCGCGTTCTTCGACGGCTTCTTCTTCACGAGCGACATGACGCCGATCAACACCACGACGGCGGGCGCCACGCGCTGACGGCGCCAGGCACGGAACGCGTCACGCGGTGAACGCGCGACGCGCTGACGGCACCGCGCGTCAGCGACGACTGCCTGTCCAGATCGCGACGAGTCCGCACTGCACGTTGCCCGCGGAGCGCTGCAGCTCCGACGGAATGGACGCGACGCTGGCGTAGATCTCGATAGCAGCCACGCTCGGCGCCTGCACCAGATCGTCCACCGAGATGAGCGTGCTCACCGGCGGCGGATTGGTACGGTTTTCGAGCAGCTCCTCGAGTGTGCCCCCCACCCGCATGCCGTCGAGCAGAATGGTCATGCCGCAGGTGCCCCCACGACCGGTGAGCATGGACCGACTCATGTCGTACCGCTGCACGCGCACGAGATTCTCCCCCTGCAGCATCTGCGTGAGCTTGATCGGGTTGCGGAGATCGAGCTCTTCGGGGGTGATCATGCGCGCGGAGTACGCCCCGCGCTGCACGCGCTGCACGCGATCGTAGAAGCCACTGCGCCCGAGCGGGGTGTTGGCCCGATCGGTGATCTGCACGGTGGCCAGCGAGCGTGGGACCACGCGCATGGCGATGGCGTACTCGCCCGTGATCTCGGAACGCTTCACCCAATCGGCGAAGGGCGTGTAGCCGATGCGACGTGCGACGATGCGAATGCTGTCCTTCGCAGGCTCGTTGAACACGACCATCCCCGAATCGTCGGCCACCCGCGACACGCCATCGCGCAACGACACGAGCGCGTACGGAATGGGCTTGGTCTCGGGATCGAGCACGCGCAGCACGATCCGATCCTGCTGCGCCATGACGGTGACCGGCGCCAGCAGCACGGCGAGAGCGGACAGGGCGGTTCGCAACGGGAATCGCATGGAGAGGGACTCCGAAAGGACGAGGTGGAGAGCAGCTGTGCAATATACTCCGCGCCGTCCGGTGGGGTCCCGCGCGGTCGCCCACACGGGGGCAGCACCGCCGGGGGCGTCTGCGTATCCTTCGCGAGCCGCCGCGACGCCACCGTTCGCGCGGCGTCACTCGTTGCCGACACCTGCCGTTCATGTCCGAGCCGTCGTTCGTCGCTCGCCCCCCCGCACGCCGCGGCGCTCCATGAGCGTCGCCCGGGCACTTCGGCTGTCCCGCGTCGCGCGAGGGGCGCTGCTCGCGGCGTGCGCAGTGATCGTGCTGGCCGGCTTGCGGGCCGCGAGCAGCATGCTAGCGCCGTTCCTGCTCGCCGCCTTCATCGCGGCGGTCAGTCTGCCGGCGCTCGAGTGGCTGCGCCGCAAGGGGACGCGCACCGGCCTCGCCGTTCTCGTCGTGGTGCTGCTCAACGCGGGACTGCTCGCGTTTGCGGGGTGGATCGTGGTGGAGTCGATCGTCGAGCTGCGCCTGCAGTTGCCGATGTACATCGACCGCACCCGTGCGCTGGAGGCCGACGCCCTGCGGCGACTGGCGGCAAACGGGTTGCACCTCGGCGAGGGGTACTTCGCGACGCTCGGACAGCCCGAACGCCTGCTCGAAATCGCCGGCTCGGCGGCACGCAACGTGACGTCGTTCCTCTCGCTCGGCCTGCTGCTGCTGCTCTACCTCGTGTTCATGCTGCTCGAATCGGTGCAGCTGCCCGACAAGTGGCGCGTCGTGTTCGGCGCCAACAGTCGCGGGACCGCCGGCGCCGAGCGGGCGTTGCGGCAGGTGCAGCGCTACCTGGTGCTCAAGACGCTGATCAGCCTGGCGACCGGCGTGAGCATCGGCGTGTTTCTCTTCCTGCTCGACATCGACTTCGCGCTCTTCTGGGGCTTTCTCGCGTTCGTGCTCAACTTCGTGCCGAACATCGGCTCGGTGATTGCGGCCATCCCCGGCATCGTGATCGCGCTGCTGCAGTACGGCCCGGAACGCGCGGCGCTGGTGGCCGCGATCTACGTGGCGACGAACTTCACGCTGGGCAATGTGCTCGACCCGATTCTCGTGGGACGCCAGCTGCG
>JALOPN010000225.1 GCA_025453875.1 Gemmatimonadaceae bacterium
CTGAGCGGCTCCGGCTTCGCCGCGTGGGTGCAGCGTGGTGGGGCGTCCGCCGATGCGTTTTCGGCGCTCTGGGGCGCTATCTTCGACTGGGCGGCAGCGGCGGAGGGCGCGGTCGGTGGTGTACGTCCGGCGCGCGAACCTGTGCGGGCCGGTGAGCCGATCCGGTGGCTGCGCGGCACCGAGGATACGATCGTGTCGGTGCAACTCGAAGCGGTGAATGGTCCCGCGGCGGCGCAGACGTTCACGTTGGCGTTCAGCCGTTCGCGCGAGACGGCCGAGACGGCCCCGCTGGCCGAGGGACGCTATCGTGTCCGCATTGGTGAGACCACGAGCACGCTGGTGGTCAACCCATCGCGCGAGTGGGTGCCGCAGGCGGCCGGTGCGCCATCGCGTGTTGACAGCGGTGCTTCGTCTGCGTCGCAAACGCTCCCGTTGAACGCGCCTCGCCGTCCACTGCGTGACGCGGCGTGGCCGTTCGTCGCGGCGTTGGTGTTGCTGTGTGCGGAGTGGTTGGCGCGACGCGCAGCCGGGCTGCGCTGACGCGACGCCGTCCGCCGATTCCCTCTCCACGAATTTCTCATGGCTCGTCTTTTCAAGCGCGACGGTGATACGCCAAAGCGATCGCTGTGGCAGCGCGTCAAGGATCTCGCGCGCACCGACTTCCGCGTCCTCTTCAGCGGCGGTGTGGATCAGGGATCGCTCGAGAGTCTCGAGACGCTGCTCCTCGAGGCCGACTTCGGTGTGCCCACGACCGTGCGCCTCGTGGAGGAGATCGAGCGACGCGCCAAGCGTGGTGAAGTCCGTACCGAAGATGAGTTCAAGCGGGCGCTGCGTGACGGCATCGCGGAGGTGCTGCGCAGCGGCAACAGCGATCCTGCGTTGCACGTGGCGCCGGCAGCTCCCACGGTTCTGCTCGTCATCGGGGTCAATGGTGCCGGCAAGACGACGTTCATCGGCAAGCTGGCCACGCGACTCAAGGGCGAAGGTCGGCGCGTGCTGGTCGGTGCGGGCGACACGTTCCGGGCCGGTGCCATCGATCAACTGCGTGTGTGGGCCGAGCGTGCGGGCGTGGAGTTCGTGGGTGGCAAGCCCGGCGCCGATCCGGCCGCCGTCGCGTTCGACGCGATCGATGCCGCGGTCAATCGCGGCTGTGATGTCGCGATCATCGACACCGCCGGGCGACTGCACACCAGCAACGATCTCATGACGGAGTTGCAGAAGGTGCATCGCGTCGTGGGCAAACGACTGCCTGGCGCACCGCACGAGGTCCTGCTCGTGCTCGATGGCACGATCGGACAGAATGCGCTGTCGCAGGCGAAGACCTTCAGTGCGGCGGTGCCCGTCACGGGGCTTGTGGTGACGAAGCTCGATGGCACAGCCAAGGGCGGCGTGGTCGTGGCGGTGCATGAAGCGCTCGACATTCCCGTCAAGTTCGTCGGTATCGGGGAGAAGGCGGGCGATCTCCTGGCGTTCGATGCCGAGCAGTACGCCACGGAGATTGTGACGTCGTGACCGGCGGTGCGGGGCGCGCGCGGTGGGCGCGCGCGTCGTGGTGAGCGACGACGGCGCGGAACGTCGGCGGCGTCGGACAGGCCCGCCGCCGCGCCTGACGCTCGACACGCCCGTCACCTACCTCAAGGGCGTCGGACCGGCGCGCGGTGAGGCGCTCGCGCGACTCGGCATTCGTGTCGCGGGCGATCTGCTGCGCCACGTCCCGCACCGCTACGAGGACGCCACCACGGTCACGCCCATCGCGAAGGCGGCCATCGGCGCCGATGTCACCGTGCTCGGTGAAGTCATCGCGACGGGTGTGCTTCCCACGCGCAAGGGGCTGCGCGTCTTCCAGGCCGTCATCAAGGATGCGAGCGGACTGCTCGAACTGGCGTGGCCTGGACAGCCATTTCTCGAGCGCACGATTCACAAGGGCGACTGGCTGTTGTGCACCGGCGAAGTGCGCTTCCAGCATGGACGACGCGTGCAGCCGCGCGAGTTCGTCAATCTCGGGCCCGGTGATGCGGCATCGCTCGAGGGTCGTGTGCTGGCGGTGTATCCGGCCACCGAGGGAGTGAGTGTCCGCTGGCTGCGCACGCTCATCACGCAGCATCTGTCGGCGCTCTTGCCGCTCGTGAAGGAACCGCTGCCGGCCGCGCTGCTCACCGAGGCTGGTGTGCCGCCGCTGCCCGATGCGTTGCGTCGCGTGCACGCGCCGGCGTCGGTCGCCGATGCCCAGCGCGGACGCGCGCGACTCGCCTGGGAAGAACTGTTCTGTGTGCAGCTGCTGCAGCGTCGCGCGAACGAGCTCGCGCGTGTCGCGCGTCCCGGAACACCGTTCGAGAATCGACGTGTGCTCACCACGCAATTGCGTGATCAGCTGCCGTTCACGCTCACGGCTGCGCAGAAGCGTGTGATCCGCGAGATCGTGGCCGACCTGTGCAGCCCGCGCCGCATGAATCGCCTGCTGCAGGGCGACGTGGGGAGCGGCAAGACGGTGGTCGCGCTCTTCAGTGCGCTGCTCGCGATGGAGAACGGCTATCAGGTGGCGCTCATGGCGCCCACGGAGTTGCTCGCCGAACAGCACGCGCGCACCGCCGAACGATTGCTGGCACCGCTCGGTATTTCGCCGGTGCTGCTCACCGGTCGCCTCGGTGCGCGTGAGCGACGCGAGGCACTGACGCGACTCGCGTCGGTGGAGCCGGTGCTGGCGATCGGAACGCACGCCCTGTTTCAGGCCGACGTGTCATTCGCGCGTCTGGGGCTGGTCATCATCGACGAACAGCACCGCTTCGGGGTCGAGCAGCGCGCGGCGCTTGGCGCGAAGGGCGCCGATGGTGAGTCACCCGACGTGCTCCTCATGTCGGCGACCCCCATTCCGCGCTCGCTCGCGCTCACCGTGTACGGTGATCTCGACATCTCCACGCTCGATGAACGCCCACCGGGGCGTGAACCCGTCACGACGGTGCATCGCACGGAGTCCGCGCGCGGGCGTGTGCTCACGTTTCTCGAATCGGAGCTGGCGAAGGGCCGGCAGGGGTACATCGTGTACCCGGTGATCGAGGCGAGCGAGAAGACCGATCTGCGCGATGCGACCAGTGCGTACGAGGCACTGGTCGCGGGAGCGCTGGCCTCACGTCGCGTCGCGCTGCTGCACGGGCGCCTGCCGGCCGACGAGCGCGATGCGATCATGCGACGGTTTCGCGATGGCGAGCTCGATGTCCTCGTCGCCACGACCGTCATCGAGGTGGGTATCGACGTACCGAACGCCACCGTGATGATCATCGAGCATCCGGAACGCTTCGGGTTGTCGCAGCTGCATCAGCTGCGCGGTCGCGTCGGACGCGGTGGTGGCCAGTCGTACTGCATCCTGCTGGGCGACGTGGGGCAGGAGGCGGCCGCGCGTCTGCAGGTGGTGGTCGAGAGCGAAGACGGCTTCGCGATCGCGCGCGCCGATCTGCAGCTGCGCGGCATGGGCGATCTCTTCGGCAAGGCGCAGTCGGGGGTACCCACGTTTCGCATCGCGGATCCGGTGCGCGACGAGGTCCTCAACGAACACGCGCGCGAGGCCGCCGAGCGGATCCTCGCGCGCGATCCCGAACTGCGCCTGCCGGAGCACGCCGCGCTGCGGCAGCTGCTCACGGTGGGGTATCAGCGGGCGCTGGAGCTGTTTCAGGTGGGGTGACGCGGGTCAGCGTGCGCGCACGCTACACCCCGGAAACCCCACCCGCGGCGTACCACCACGGGTTCACCCACGTGCCCAGCGCGACCGACAGCAGGATGAAGAAGCCGGCGAAGCGCCGGATGACACCATCAGCACACATGTTTTCGACTCCGTGAAAGAGCAGACAGATCATACGAACGATTCGACGGGCAGCACGGCCACGTGCAGCGATTCGCCGGTCGGCAGCGCCGCGCCGGCCTCGCGCAGCGCGCTGCGCAGCG
>JALOPN010000226.1 GCA_025453875.1 Gemmatimonadaceae bacterium
CTTCCGGCGGACGCGATCTGCCTTGAGCCTCGCAGGCATGCGCTCTCCCTCTCGTTGCGGTGCTTGACTCTATCACCCTCCACGAAAGTCTGGTAACTCTAGAGCAGTCGCGGCGCCCTCCCCACCGCGCCCGTGGAACTGCTGATCGAGTGGCCGTCGGACGCGGAGGCCCCCACGAAGTACTGGTTGTAGGAGATCACCCACCTGTACACAGTAGCGATCACCCAGCGTTACGCACCTGACCTCGCCCGGTGCGGCGTGGGGCCGCACCCTTCGGCCTCCCCCTTTGAGTGCCGGAGCCGGGCATGACACGACGGCGTCAGGAGAAGGTGAGAATGATCGACGACGTGATTCGGAGCGGCAGCATCTGGGGCCGCCAGGCGGCCGCCGCGCTCGGGGGGACGGAGGGTGCGCTGCGCAACCGCCGGCGCCGATTGGCCGAGGGCGCGCGCGACGGGCACGCCGAGCAGACGACGGCACTCGATGGCTACGAGGACGCGCTGGCGGCCGTCGTGGAGGCCTTTGGCCCCGACGGCGCCGGCGGGCCGTCCGGTGAGTGCCCGACTGGTGCATGACGCGCTGGTGCGCGACCACGCCTTTCCGGGCAGCCATCCCGCCGTGGTGCGCGCGCTGCGCAAGCAGCGCGGCGTTTCGCCCGTGCGTGCGGTGCGCCGCGTGGAGACGCCCGCGGGGATGCAGGCGCCGCATGACTGGCTGGAGGAGCGCGTGGAGATCGCCGGCGCCCCGGTGCGGCTGTACGGCTTGCTGGGCACGCTCTCCCACTCGCGGGCGTCCGCGCTGTGGCTCAGTCGGCGCATGCCGCAAGTCGCCTGGCAGACGGGCCATGCCGCCCTCTTCCAAGCGTACGGCGGCGTCCCCTGCGTGGTGCGCATCGACCATCTCAAGACCGGCGTCGCGAGCGGCGGCGGCCCGACGGCCGCGCTGACGCCCGCCTTCGCGGCGTTTGCGCAGGCGTGCGGCTTCGTGGTCGATGTCTGCAGCGTCCGCCAGCCGCAAGAGCAGGGCAAGGTCGAGCGGCGCGTCCGCGTGGTGCATGAGGCGCTCGCCCCGCGCTTTCGGCAATCGTGGCAGGAGGTCGCGCCGCTGCAAGCCGCCGTCACCGAGCGCCTGGCGGAGCTGGCCGCGCGGCGGCGCTGTCCCGCCACGGGGACGCCGGTCGCGGAGGCGCACCGCACGGAGCGCGCGGCGCTCCTGCCGCTACCCGTGCTCGGCGAGCCCGTTGATGTTATCGTCGCGCGGCGCGTGCAGCGCGATGGCCTGCTCAGCTTCGAGGGCCGCCAGTATTCCGTGCCCTTCCGGTGGATCGGCCGGGATGTCGAGGTCATCGGCACGGCGCAGCACGTCGTGATTCGTGGGGATGGCGGCGAGCTCGCGCGCCATCTGCGGCACACCGCGGCTCGCGTGCTGGTGGACCAGGCGCACGATGACGGTCCGTCGACCGCGGCCGTGCTCGCGCCCACGCCGCTCGGCGCGACGGCCCGCGCGCAGCTCGCCGCGCGCCTGCCGGCGCCGCAGCGCGTTGCGCGACCGCTCGAGACGGCCGCGCGCGAGCGCCTGGATCCCAGTGCCTTCCTCGGGCGCGTGCTGACCCGGCAGCTCGAGCGCAAGGATGCGCGCCGCATCGCGACGATGCGCACGCTGTCGGGCCTCCCCAGCGGCAAGACGCGCGAGGACTTCGACTGGGCCTTTCAGCCGAAGGCCGACCGACGCCAACTCGATGCGCTGGCGACGTGCCGCTTCGTGCGCGAGCAGCAGCACGTGCGCTTCCTCGGACCGCCTGGCGTCGGCAAGTCGCATCTCGCCCGTGGCCGCGGCGTGAAGGCGATCAAGAACGGCTTCTCCGTGATGCATGTCGTGCTCGATGATCTCCTGCACGCCCTCAAGGCCGATGCGGCGATTCCCCCGGCCCGCCTGAAAGCCAAGCGCTATCTCAACAGCGCGCTGCTGGTCATCGATGAAGTCGGCTTTCGGCCCCTGGATCGGATCGAGGCCAATCTCTTCTTCCGGTTCGTCTCCGCGCGCTACGAACGCGGCAGCATCATCGTGACGACGAACAAGCACATGCGCGACTGGCCCGAGGTCTTCGCTGGCGACGAGATCCTCACCACCGCGATCCTCGACCGCCTTCTGCGTCACGTCCACATCGTGCACATCGACGCGCGGAGCTACCGCCTGCGTGGACTCGATCAACTCCTCAGGGCGCCCACCCCGGCCGCGTCCGACGACCCCACACCGGGAGGACCACCGACCTCAGCCAACAAGCGCGGTGCGTAACACTGGGTGATCGCCAACTGCTTAAAGCTGGGTGATCATTGACACTGGTTCGCCGACCTGCGTGGGGAGCACTTGGGGCTCCGCCGCCTTGTGCGGCTGGCCAAAAGGGCGCTGGCGCATCGAACAGGACTATCGGAGCTCAAAGACGCACTGGGGCTCGACCACTTCGAAGGGCGCTCGTGGCCGGGCTGGCATCATGACGTGACGTTCGCGTCCATGGACCGTGCCTTCCTGATGCTGGAAGGCCTCCGCAGAAAAGAGACCGCGCGCGTTACGCTCCCCGCGATCCGTCGACAACTTCAAGCGATCCTGATTCGTCTGGGCGCGAGGTGTCCGACGTGTCGGCGCGTTTGGCATGACTCGTCCTAACTTTACCTAGTAGTACTAGCGCGACGGCGGCACAGAATCGTTTAGCGGAACTCCCTTGATCCAGTAGACAACCACTCCGCATGTAGCAGTGAAGGAGCTGATGTTTCCCGGAGTGAGTCGAAGAGGCTCCCACGCATACCGTCGGTACTCCTCAGGTACCTCGGCGTAACTCGGGTAGTATTCCAAACCTATCACCGCATCCGGCGTGAAAGACACCCTGCCGCTCAGTCCTACCGGACGTCCGTCGATCAACTCAACGAGACATCGCCATCCTGTCGTAGGCTCGATCGTGAAGTCTCCGGCACCGTTCGAGATTCGCCGCAGTCCGGGCAAACCATCAAACAGGTCCGCCCAGTACTTCGGTCGCAACTCCGCGAGTTGTGCTGCAGTACGCTTGTAACCGAGACGAGAGTTACTTCGGCAGAGAAACGCGGTGTAGCTGAACATGGGACATTTGCGGCGTGTCGTTGCGACCACTGAATCGAGCATCTCAGGCTGCCGTTCCAAGACGAAGGACCAGTTCAGTTCGCTCTGTCCTTCAAGGTTGAACGCGATCTGCAGCGGGCGCCAACCGATCAGGCGAGCTAGCAACGTGTCAACGCCGGTCGCAACACCGCGGAGTGTGAACTCGCCATTCACATTGGTGCGCGCGGATGTTCCTGCCCGCACGAAGCGCAAAGAGACATCTGGAATCGGCTTACCTGCCGAGTCGTGAACGATGCCTCGTAAGATCTGAGCGCTCGCTCTCGCTGGCGAGAGCGTCAGGACGCTCATCAGAAGAACGAAGCACAGGTAGATTGACCATCGACCGTTGTACGGCTTCTGCTCGGCCTTGTTCGCCTGCTGACGTGTCTGCATCGTTGTAAGTTGCATGCGTCGCATAAGCGTGGTGGGAGGACAACCCAATGCCTGAACCGCCCCGGGAGTCGAGGAGACTGTTTTACTTGAGTACCCCCCTGTGTGAGGAGAGTTGTCGCACGACCGGTGTAAGGGCAGCGGTCGTGGAGGACACCGCGGGGGGCAGGTGGAGCAGGTCATGCCGATGTACAATGCCGC
>JALOPN010000227.1 GCA_025453875.1 Gemmatimonadaceae bacterium
GAAGCCCGCGCACGAAAAGCTCATGGTGTACGTCGTGGTCCAGGCGCCGAAGAGATTGAACGTGCTCGTGGTGAGCGCGCTGCGCGAAACCGCGGTGACTAGCGGGGTCTCGAGTGGGGTGGCCGTGGGAGCCGCGGACGGTTCGGGTGCCGCCTGGTACTCACCGTCCATCATGCGCAGCCGCGTACCGTCGAGGACGACGCTGCCGACGCCGCCGCCGACGTTGGTGCGCAGCTCCTTGCCGGCGAACGTCAGCGTGGACTGCGCGCCCGCCGTGGCGGCAAGCAGGGTGAGGGCGAGCGGTGCGGTCCACCAGACCGGGATCGTCGATCGCCGCCTCGAGAGAAGAGGGAACTGCATGGGGTCGCTCCTGGTGCGAGGTGCGGGCCGATGTTGGCCCGTCTCCTCAACGCGTGAGAGTGCGGCCGATTGGCTCATCGGAGTCCGGCGCGGCGACACGCGCAGCCGCGACACGCGCAGCCGCGACACGCGCAGCCGCGAAACGCGCGACCGCGGCACGGCGTAGGCCCCACCATGTCCCCCACCACGGCACACGCGCTCACGCTGTCGATCGACCAGTATGCGGGCGGCCTCACGCAGCCGACCCACGCGCATGATCACCTCCATCTGAGCCTCCTCCTTCGAGGCCGGCTCGAGGAGTCGATCGGCGGCAGGGTCGAGCAGGCCGGTGCGCTGAGTGTCGTGGTCAAGGACCCCGGCGTCCGTCACGCCGATCGATTCGGACCGACGCCCGTGCTGATCGCGCGCCTGTCGCTGGCCGATGCCGGACTCGGCGCGCTGGTCGAACCCGGCCGCTGGACCACCGGCTGGCAATGGGCCCACGAGGGCGCCATCGCGCGTGCGTTCGTGCAGCTCGTCGCACGCCACGCCGGAACCGCGAACCCGGTCGCGCGTTGCCGTGTGCGTCTCCCCGAAAATGACGAGACGATGCTCGATCTCCTCGCGGCGCTCACCGCGCGGTCGATCAGGACACCACACGCACCCGGTGCGGCAAGCGCTCCTCCGCGTTGGTTGGCCGAGTGCGTGGCCCGATGGCGTGCGGAGTGGACGCCGCAGCTGACCGTGCGGACGCTCGCGGCCGAGGCCGGTGTGCACCAGGTCTATCTCGCACGATGCATGCGGCGCTGGTACGGTCGCGGTGTGCACGACGAACTGCAACGTCTTCGTCTGCGGGCCGCGGCCGATGCCCTCGCGCACTCCGACCACACCGTGTCGAGCGTGGCGCACGCCACCGGCTGGAGCGATGAGGCGCATTTGTGCCGCACCTTTCGCGCACGCCTCGGCGTCACGCCGACGCGCTACCGTACGCTCGCGCGCGAATCGCCACGCGAACTACCTCGCGAGTCGCCTCGCGCGACGTAGGTTGCGTTTGTTCAAGGCGACCCGCACACTTCGCGTCAGCTTCCGGAAGACGTCCCTGTGCCCCCGTCCCCGGAGCCCCTGTGTTCGCCACAGTCCACCACCGCTGCTTCGTCTCGGCGCGCCCGCGGTTGCCGAGAGTGTTGCGCCTGATCAGTGCGGCGCTCGGCACGATCGCGGCGACCTCGACACTTGCGGCCCAACCACGTACGACTTCACCGGCGATCTCACCCGTTCTCGCGGCGCAGCTCGAGCGGGCCGTCGATTCGCTCGTGCGTCGCGCACTCGCGCTTCAGCTGACACCCGGGATGAGTGTGGCGGTCGTCACCTCGGGTCGTGTTCTGTTCGCGCACGGTCATGGCATCGCCGATGCGGGAGAGCATCGTGCGGTGGATGCGCGCACCCTCTGGTATGTCGCGTCGACCAGCAAATCGTACACGGGCGTGGCGACGCTGCTCCTCGCGACGCGCGACGCGATGTCACTGGAGACGCCCATCAGCACGTGGCTCCCTGGGGTCACGTGGCCTGACGGCGTACACCCCGATTCGCTCACGCTCGCGGACTTTCTCGGACACACGCACGGACTAGGCAACGGTCCCCTCGTGGTCCAGGCCGCGTTCGTTGGTGCCATTCCCGAAGCCGCGTGGCCGCAGCTGCTCGCGACGACACCGCGCCTGGCCTCGCGTGCCCTCCGGTACAACAATCTCGGATACAACGTGGCGGCGATGGTCATCGATCGGCGTCATGCGCGCGGCTGGCGTGACTGGATCGACGCGTCACTGCTGCGTCCGGCCGGATTGCGCGACACACACGCGCGCGTGAGCGGACTCGACCAACGACGATTCGCGCGACCGCATACGCAGCGCGCCGACGGTGCGTGGGACACCGTGACATTTCCGAAGTCGGATGCCACGATGAACAGCGCCGGCGGACATCTGGCGACCCTTGGTGATCTGGCGCGGTGGACCTTGCTGAATCTGGACGAGGGACGCCTCGACGGCCGGCAGGTCGTGCCGGCGCACATCGTGCGCGACGCCCAGCGTCCACTGCGTTGGCACGCCGCGGACGATCCGGGTCGTCGCTACGCCTACTTCGACCGAGCGGCGTGGGGCGCCGGCTGGAACCTCGGGGCGTACGAAGGAGCGCGCATGGTGAGTCGCTTCGGCAGCTACCTCAGCTTCCGCTCGCATCTGTCGTTCCTGCCCGATCATGGCGTGGGCGTCGTGGCACTGTCGAACGGCGAGCCGGGTGGTCCGGTCACCGACATGGTCGCAGCGCTGGTGTACGATTGGGTACTCGGTCGCCCCGATGCAGTCGCACAGGCCCACGATCGGCTCACCGCGCATGCCCGTTCGGCGCTGGTATCGCGCACACGGTCGCTCCGCGACACCGGGACATTTCATCACCCGGCACTGGGCACATTGGTGCTGCACGACGTGCGCGGTGTCTTGCAGCTTGGGTGGGGCGTGCTGCGTGGGCCCACGATACCGCTCTCCGACCAACCGGACGCGCGGCGCTTCGACATGGCCGGCAACGAACTCACGCTTCGCCTCGGGCGCGATTCGAGTGGTACCGTGCACACGGTCACGGTACTCGGCCTGACCGCATCACGCGTGCACACGCCGCAGCCTGCACCAGACACGCCCTCGTGACGGCCGAGTCGGGTCGTGACGGCTGGCTGCTCGGCGGGGAGAGCACCGATGGCCAACATCGTCCTGCCGTTCGTCCCACTGGTGAAACCATCGCGTGCACGAACGCGAATGAGCGGGCATGATGCCTCATGATTCGCCTCGCACGCCCGCGCGCCTCGCCCGACGAATCCTCCGTGTTGTCGCGGGGATTCTCGGACTGTTCTGCCTGCTGCTGCTCGTCTGGATCAGTCGCAGCACGGTCGTGCTCACGGGCGGAGGTGTGTACGAAGAGATCCTGATTCCCGTCGGCTCCGGCGCGATTCGCTGGCGCGCCGATCAGGCGCGTGTCGCCCCCGCGCCGCAGCTTGACGGATTGCATGGTCCGGTCGTCCGGCGCCTCGCCTCGGGCGGCGTGGAGGTGGCCTCGTTCTGCGGCAATCGCGTGCAACGAGACACTGTGCGTGCCGATTCCGTGCGAATTGCCTGCGCAGATCGCGAAGGCGTCTGGCGGTGGCGTGCACCGGCCGTCGCGCCGGCAGCGGCCGTGTCGGAGGCAGAGCGCATCGCCGTCACCAGCGATCTCGAAGGCGACGGCGCCTACTTCGAACGTTGGGCCCGTGCCCTCGGCGTCGTGGACTCGAGCGGACGCTGGGGCTACGGAACCGGCCATGTGGTGCTGCTGGGCGACATGA
>JALOPN010000228.1 GCA_025453875.1 Gemmatimonadaceae bacterium
GCTCGATGCACCGACGCGTCCCGTGACGTTCTCGGCCGGCGTGACACTGCAGGACGTCACACTGACCGACGGCGGTGTCCGGCGCGCCGTGCCCTACGCGGCACGCGTGCTCGGCACGCTGTCCACCGGGGTGCGCGTGCCGCGTCTTGGCAGCACGCTCGACTGGACGGCACGCTTCGTGGGCCCCATGGCGCTCCCGGAGCTCGACGGGCGCCCCACGACCTCACCCTGGTTCAGCGAGCATCACCTGCAGCTCACGCACCCCATTACGCGCACCCTGCAGCTCTACGGCGCGGTGCGCAATCTGTTCGATTATCGCCAGCGCAACGCCATCGTGGGTGCGGATGCGCCGTTCAGCGAGCAGTTTGACACGAGCTACATGTATGGGCCGCTGCAGGGGCGCCGAGTCCAGCTCGGGGTGCGGGTGACCGGGACGCGGTGAACGCCCTCGTCGGTGCGCCGGCGCATCCTCTGATGGTGGCGCGAGCCACCTGACGTCGTAGTTTCCCCGCATGACCCTTGGTGATGCGGCCCCGTTTCCCCCGACGCGCCAGTCACTCGTCGAACGCATCGGGCACGCCGACTCGGTGGAACGGCGAGCTGCGTTCGACGAGTTGATCGGCGCCTATCGACCCGTCATGGTCGCGTACGTGCAGCGTCGGTGGCAACTCGATCGCTCGGATGCAGAGGATACGACACAGTCCTTCCTGTTGCGCCTGTGGGAGAAGGAGGTGCTCGCCGCCTTCGAGCCCGCACGTGCGCGCTTTCGAACGTTTCTGCGTACCTGCCTTGATCGCCATGTGTTGAACCATCGGCGGGAAGCGGCCGCCCTGCGCCGTGGTGGCAGCAGTACGCACCTCCCGCTCGATGATGTCCGCATTGGCGATGGACTTGATGTACACGCCGCGCGGCTGGCCGATGAGACGTCGATCGAGGCGGACGCTGCGTTTCGCGAGGAGCTCGCCCGCGAACTGCTGACACAGGCCGCGCGCCGTCTGCACGAGGAGTTGCACCAGCGCGATCGCGCTGTCGTCTACGAGGTGTGGCGACGGTACGATCTCGAGCCCGAAGCGGGTGTGCGCTATGCGGCCATTGCCGAAGCGCTCTCCCTCCCCGTCTCGCAGGTCACCAACCACCTCCACGCCGCGCGACGTCGGCTGCGCGCACTCGTCCTCGCGGAACTCGAACGCGTGTGCGCGAGTGATGCGGAGTTTCGCGCTGACGCGCACGAACTCTTCGGCGTGCGTCCGTCATGATACGTCCACGACCGCTTGACGATGCCGCCGTGGATCGGTTGCGGCTCGCCCTTGCCGATGTCGCCGAGACGGTTGGTGGCAGCCACACGACGGACAGCGATGGACCACGGACGACCGTCTCGCACCCGCGGTACGAACCGCTTGATCGTCTCGGCGAAGGGGGCATGGGCACCGTCTATCGTTGCCGCGATCGTGTGCTAGGACGCGAAGTTGCGCTCAAGGTCGTGCGCGCCGACATGCCGACTCGGCAAGCGGCCTTTGCTGCACGGCTCGAGGCGGAAGCACGGATTCTCGCCCGACTCGAGCACGCCGGCATCGTGGCGGTGCACGACGCCGGGCAACTCGATGACGGCCGCGCCTTCTATGTGATGCAGCGACTGCGCGGACAGACCCTCCGAACGCTGCTCACCGAACAGGCGGTCGATGCGTCGGCTCGCCTGCTCACGAGACGCCTCGATCTCTTCGAACGCATGACGGAGGCGGTGGCGTTTGCGCATGATGCGGGCATCGTGCACCGCGATCTCAAGCCTGACAACATCATGGTCGGCGAGTTTGGCGAAGTGCACGTGACCGACTGGGGAGTCGCGCGTGTGCTCGCAGAACTCGAGGTGTCACATGGTCTCGACACGTCCTCCTCCGACACCGTTCACACTGCGGTCACGCCGGATCGTCGACTGACGGACATCGGGACCGTGCTCGGGACACCCGGATACATGGCACCCGAACAGGCGGCCGGTCAGTCGCACGCGGTCGGACCGACGGCCGACGTGTACGCGCTCGGCGGCCTGCTGCTCGCGCTCCTCACCGGTGAAGCCGACGCGCCCACGCAGCCACTGTCGGCGCGCCTGGCCTCGCTCGCCGCCAGCCGGCGCGTACCGCCCCCGCTCGTGGCCATCGTACGCCGCTGCACCGCCGTCGACCCCGCCGCTCGCTATCCTGATGCCGCAGCGGTGCTGGACGACGTGCGTCGCTATCGAAGCGGCGAGCCGGTGTCCGCGCACGAAGAGTCGGCGCTTGAACGCGTGGTGCGCCGACTGCGTCCGTGGCGCACCGCGCTCTTCCTCATCGCGGCCTACCTTGTGATGCGCATGGTGGTCGCCTGGCTCGGAAGCGGTCGCGCGGCGGGGATCGGCACGCCCTGATCAGCCAGCGCCCCGACCGTCACCCCCCGATTCAAAGGATCCTGCACGGACCGTGTACAGAAGGGTGCGGCACACGCGCGGTGCTGCGTCATCGTCCATCCTCCATCCGGATTGCTTCGTATGAACAAAGCTCTGCTTGGTATTCTCCTCGGCGGCGTGCTGGGCGTCTTCGACGGCCTCTCGGCGCTCGTCTCCGAACCGAGCGTGGCCCCCGAGATCGTCGGCATCGTCATCGGATCGACCACCAAGGGCCTGATTGCCGGTGCACTCATCGGCTGGTTTGCGCGTCGTGTCGATCATCTCGCGCTGGGCATCCTCTTCGGTGTACTCGTCGCGGGTGCGTTTGCCGCGCTCGTCGTCCTGCTCGACGGGCGTGGACTCTGGTGGCAGCTCATGCTCCCCGGCTGCACTCTGGGCGCCATTGTCGGCTTCGCGACGCAGAAGTACGGCGCGCGTCCACGTTCCGCCTGAGCGTCAACGGAGCCCATCATGTCACATCCAGACAAGGCACTCGCCACGCAGTTGACCAACATGCAGACACGCACCGGCAAGTCGTTCGACGAACTTGCCGCAATCGTGCGCGAGAGTGGACTGACCAAGCACGGCGAACTCGTGTCGATGCTCAAGACCACCCTCGGCATGGGTCACGGTGACGCCACCACCCTCGTGCAGGTGCTCAAGCAGCAGGCAACCGCCGACACGGCAGCATCGACGCCTCCGTCCATGGACGCGATCCTCGACGGACTGTATACCGGCGCAAAGGCGGCGCTGCGCCCCATCCACGATGCGCTGCTCGTCTCGATGCGCTCGCTCGGAGCATTCGAGGAAGCCCCGAAGAAGGCGTATGTCAGCTATCGCCGCGCGAAACAGTTCTGCATGATCGGACCAGCGACGAACACACGCATCGAGGTGAGCTTCAACATGAAGGGCGTGCCGGCAACCGACCGTCTCGAGGCGTTGCCCGCTGGCCAGATGTGTCAGTACAAGGTGCGACTCACCGACGTCTCGCAGGTCGACGCGGAGCTCCTCGGCTGGATACGCATCGCCTACGACGCGGCGGGATGAGCGCGACGGAGCGCGTGTCTCACAGCTGCCCCGTCGATCCCCACTGCGCGAGACGTGCCTGGTAGACGGGATCCTCGTATCGCGCCGGCAGAAACGCCGGCGCGTACGAGGGCAACGCTGCACCCGTGATGTGCGCCGCCAGCAGTTCGGCAGCCGCAGGCGCGGCCATGAGACCGAAGCCGGAGAAGCCCGCGCACACGTGCGCACCCGTCACCGGCAGCGGTCCGATGAGCGGACG
>JALOPN010000229.1 GCA_025453875.1 Gemmatimonadaceae bacterium
GAGCATTCATGGGCGCAGAGGAGAGGGAGGGACCGCGTTGTCGCGCGCCGCGCGACGAGTGATGATCGCGTCCTCGACCGCTTCGCGGAAGCGCTCCCGAAAGCCCCCGCCACCCGCTGGCACTACCTGCGCCATCACCACGATGACGAGGCGTTCCACCGGGTCGATCCAGAAGCGCGTACCGGCGGAGCCATCCCACCAGAACTCGCCGCGGCGGATGGGGTGCGCGTAGCGCGCCGGATCGAGCGCGACGGCGAAGCCCCCGAGGGACCATCCCGAACCGGCCCAGTACCCGCCGCCCGGCAAGGGCAACAGCGCCGTGGGCACCGCATTCTCGCGCGCGAGCCGCACGGCGCCTTGGCTGAGCACCTGTTGGTCGCCGACGCGACCGTTGTCGAGGAAGAGCTGCCCGAAGCGCAGCAGGTCGTCGGTCGACGCGACGAGGCCGACGCCCGCGCTGATGAGGCGTCGATCGCCAGTCACGTCGATGGTTTCCATCGCGTACGGTTGCAGTCGACCGGCCGCGTCCTTCCGATGCACCGAGGCGAGTCGGCGCGCGCGTGCCGAGTCGACACGAAACACCGCGTCGCGCATGCCAAGTGGTTCGAAGAGCCGCGTGCGCAGGAACGTCTCGAGCGGCGTGGCCGATGCCTGTTCGATGACGCGACCGAGCACTTCGGTGTGCATACCGTAGCGGAAACGTGCGCCGGGATCCTCGAAGAGCGGCGCGGCGGCGACACCATCGACGACTTGCGCGAGGCTCTTGTCCCACCGATGCACATCGCGCGCGCGATAGAGCGGCGCGTCGCGACTACCGATGCCGGACGTGTGTGTGAGCAGTTGCGCGAGTGTGATGTCGCCCTGCCGCGGACGCGTCGCGAGTGGTGCAGTGCCGGTGTCGCGCCGCATCCCATCGGCGGCGTTCACGAGCACGCGCTGTGACGCGAAGGCGGGCAGCCAGCGCGTGAGCGGGTCCTGCACCGACAGCCGACCAGCGTCCTGCAACAACAGGATCGCGGTCGACGTGATGGGTCGCGTCATCGAGTAGAGCCGGAAGAGCGCGTCGGTCGACATCGGATCACCGGTGGCGACATCGCGCACACCAAGCGCGACCTGGTACACGACGTGGCCGTCGCGCATGACGGCGGCCACGACGCCCGCGATGTCGCCCGAATCCACGTGCGCCTGCAGCCGCGCGGTGGCGCGGTCGAGCGCCGCGCTCGACATCCCCATCGCTTCGGGGGTGGCGCGAGGGAGTGGGGGCGGCGTCGATGGCAACTGCGCGTCGACGGACGCTCCCGCAAGACTCAGCAGGAGCGCGACACGCAAGCCGCGTGCGCGATGAGCGTTTACCATATGCAGCTGTGTCGGACTACAGCGCGATCGGCTGCCGCCGTCGGCAGGTCGCGCGGTCGCGCGCGGACAGCGCGCCTGCTCGGCGCACCACGAGGGAGGCATCGAGCGTGAAGAGCTTCCAGCGCACCATGGAGGGAACGGGGAGCCCCGTGGCGGTGAGGTCACGAATGGCGACGTCGCCGGGCCACGGTTTGTGCGCGGCGGTGGTGATCATCGCCAGCACCAGGTGGTGTGCGGCATCGTTGAACGCGGCGGCGGAGCAGACGAGCGCGGGTCGCCGCTTGACGGCGTTCCGTTCGGAGAACGGGAACGGCACCACGACGATGTCTCCGGGGCTATAGGTCGCCATAGGCTGCCTCGTCGCGGGCCGATTCCCACTCGGGCGCGAGTGTCGCCTCGAGTTCCTGCAACTCGGCGGCCACTGGCGCTGCGCGGCGTACCCGAACGCCGTCGCGCTCGATGAGGAACTCGATACGATCGCCGGCCCCGAGAGACAGCGCCTGTCGCACCGCGCGCGGGATGGTTGCCTGATACTTGGACGTCAACGTGGACACGGGCATGGCTCTCCTCCGTAAGGCGCGAAGTGCGTATTACGCATTACGGTAATGGGGTACGGGGTTCCTGGCCAGCAGCCCAGCGCGGTGCGCACGCGCACCAACCGATGCAGGACGCCGCTCACCTTAGCAGCCGCCGACGAAAGCGCCGCACCATTTCCCCGCGCGCGTCATCGCGCCGATGCGCCGGAACTCCGCGCCGCGCTTTCCGCAGCGTACCGCCCCACACACACCCGATCGCGCCCCGTCAGGTCCGGAAACACGAGCACATCGCGCCACCCCTCGGCCGCGTCGAACAGCGCCGCCACCTGATGCGCACGTCGCGCATCGCATTCGAACACGAGCCACCCACCGTCCTCGAGCACGGCAGGCGCCGCCGACACGATTGCCGCGTACCGCGCCATCCCATCGTGCGCCGCAAACAGCGCGGTCACGGGCTCCCAATCGCGCACGGCCGAGGGCAACGCGTCGGCTTCGGCGTGGGCAATGTACGGTGGGTTGCTCACGATGAGCCGCACGCGCTCGCCGACGAGCGGCGCGAGATCGGAGCCGTGGCGAAACGTCACCGGACACCGCAAGACATCCGCGCTGCGCGCCGCATTCGCCTGCGCGACCGTTAACGCGTCGACGCTGATGTCGGTCGCGATCACCGCATCGAAGCGCCCTTCCTGGGCGAGCGACAGTGCGATCGCGCCGCTCCCGGTGCCGATATCCACCGCGACGCCACCCGCACGATCGGCGCACACGCGCAGCGCATGCTCCACCACGATCTCCGTCTCCGGACGGGGAATGAGCACACGTGGGTCGACGGCCAGCTCGAGGTGGCGGAATGGCGCCACGCCCACCGCGTACGCCATGGGCATCCCACGCTGCACATCCGCGACCACCGCGTGGGCCCGAGCCACCAGCGACGCGGGCGCCAGTGCACCGTCACGCAGCGGCGCACGCAACGCCGCGAGCGATGTGCCGAGCAGTGCCGCCAGCGCCTGTCCCGCTTCGAGAATCGGATCGTCCGGTCGCTGCGCGACGGGCAACGCGTCGAACTGCGCCGCCATCGCGTGCTGCAGCGCACGCAGCGTCTGCGGTTCAGACACCGGACGTCACGGACCACAACATCACGCGCGCAGCCGCTCCTCGGCGTCTGCCAGGGCCAGCGCCTCGAGAAACGGTGCGAGATCGCCATCCATCACCCGATCGATGTCGTACAACGTGAGCCCGATGCGGTGATCCGTCACGCGCCCCTGTGGAAAGTTGTACGTGCGAATCTTCGCGGAGCGATCGCCCGTGCTCACCTGCGAGCGCCGCATGCGCGAGCGCTCCGCTTCCTGCTCCGACAACCGCAGGTCGAGCAGGCGCGCGCGCAGCACATCCATGGCCTTCTGCTTGTTCTGCAGCTGCGACTTCTGATCCTGCTGACTCACCACGATGCCCGTGGGCAGATGCGTGATGCGCACGGCCGAGTCGGTGGTGTTCACGCTCTGGCCACCGGGCCCTGACGAGCGAAACACGTCGATGCGCAAGTCCTTGTCGTCGATGCGCACGTCCACCTCTTCGGCCTCCGGCAATACCGCGACCGTCGCGGCCGACGTGTGGATGCGCCCCTGCGCTTCAGTCGCCGGCACGCGTTGCACACGATGCACACCCGACTCCCACCGCAGCACGCCAAACACGCCGTCGCCTTGCACCTTGAACACGGCTTCCTTGATGCCACCGAGCGTGCCGTCGCTCCAGCTCATGGGTTCGATGCGCCAGCCACGACGCTCGATGAAG
>JALOPN010000230.1 GCA_025453875.1 Gemmatimonadaceae bacterium
CTTGCGGCGGCTGCCCTGCCGACGCTTGCTCACGCGCCCCGGCCGCACCGAGCTGCTCCATCGCGCGTTGCATCGCCGCACGGGCCGCTTCCACATCGGGCTGCGCATCCTGTGTCTTCTCCGCGCCGGCTTGCGCCCCCTCGCGACGCAACCGCTCGGTCAGCTGCTCCACATCACGTTCGAGACGCTCGGTCCGCGACGCGAGATCGCGCGCATTCGGCGGATTCGACGCGCCAGGAGACCGCGCACCGCGTTCCTTCCCCAGCTGCTCGGCCAGCGCCCGCTCCTCGCGCGCGAGCTCCTGCGCTTCGTCACGCAACGTCTCCATCGCGCCTTCGAGCGCCGCCCGCTTGAGCATCTCGGCCGACTTCTCCAGCTGCTCGCGCATCTGTCGCTGCTGCTCCGCGAGCTGCTCCAGCGATTGCTTCACCTCACTGCCGCTCAACCGATCGGCGTTGCGCTCCAGCTCCGAGAGCCGCTGCTGCATCTCGGGCGTCATCGCATCGCGCAGCATCTGCTGCAGTTCGCGGAAGCGATCCTGCATCGCCTTGTCCATCGCGCCGCTTGCATCGAGTCGCTGCTCGAGTTCGCGCGCCCCCTGCTGCAGGTCCTGCACGCGATCGCCGAGTTCACGCTGCTGCTGGGCAAGCGACCGCATCTGTTCGGCGCGTTCGAACGACATCGACTGACTGCGCGCGCCCTCCGATTGATTCGGCTGGTTCGACGTCTTGCCACCACCCTGCAGGTCACGCGATCGCGCCGCTTCGCTCGTGCTGCGCTGCAGCGCCCGTTCGGCCTCGGCCAGTGCATCGGCCTTGGCCATCAGCGAGTCGGCCAACGATCGCGCAATCGTGCGCTGCTCCGTTGCGCTGGGCACGCGCAACGTGAGCGCGCGACTGCGACCGCGCTGCCGCCACGGCGATGCGTCCACCACTTCCACTTCCACCACCAGGCGATCGCCGGCCTCCAGCTGCTGCCCGTCGAGTCGCAGCACGTGCTCCCCTTCCCACACCGGATCGGCGACGCGCTCGAGCAGGAGCCGCGTCGTTGTGCCGCGCGTGCTGCGCTCGCCGCTCGCCGACTCGCGCTCACGACGAATCAGCAACGCGACTTCGGCGAGGCCGTGATCATCGGCGGCCCCCATCGCGAGACGCACGGCACCCGTCGGGGCGATGGTGCTGTCACTCGCGGGAGCAATCCACTCGGCCGTCGGCACCGCATCGGGAATCATCGCCACGTCGAGCGGCGCGGGCAGCTCGACGGGCAAGCGCTGTCCGTCGGCCCCCTCGGCCGGCGTCGCGTCCCACACCCACCGTGCGTCATCGCGCACTTCGAATCGAGCATCGAGCGGGACGCCGGCGCCATTGTCCGAGGCGGTCGCACTCGAGAAACGCACCGTGTCGCCGCGCTCCGTGACCAGACGCACGTCGTGCGCGCCGGCGTACGCCCCCGCCTGCACTCGCAACACGGTCCCACGCGGCACTCGCACGCCGCTCGCGAGATCGAGTCGCTCCTCGGGTCGACCGAGGTACGCCGGGTACCGCGCATCGATGACCAAATCGCCCACCCATCCGCGATCGCCGACCTGCACATCCTGCTCGAGCACCGGCGCTCGACCATCATCCACACGCAGCGTGATGGGAGCACGCAGCGGACCAAGCGGTAACGTCGCCAGCATCGACTGCGGGTCAACCGGCACGGTATCGGTGACCCACGCCGCCCCCGACGTGCGCCGCGACACCATGACACGTGTGCGCCCCGGTGCGCGCACCACCACCGTGAGCGGCATGCCGCGCGGCACATCCGTTGGCAGATCCTCGAAGGCGAGCGGCGCAAGCAACAAACCACGATACGCATCGAACGGACGCAGCACGGCGGCCACGCCATCGCGCGCGCGCACCGCACTGACCGCAAACGCGCCCATCGCCATCACCACGAGTGCGCCGCCCACGGCAAGGCGACGTCCCGCGTCGCGTCGCGTGTGCGGCATGAGCACCGAGGTCCCGCCGAGTCGGTGCTCGATATCGGCGATCGCCCGCGCCGCGAGCGTGCGCGACGATGCCGACACCGTGGACGCCGTCGACCCCTCGCTCCCGAGTTCCAGCGCACCGCGCAGCGATCCCGGACGCAGCCCCTGCTCACGCTCGATGCCGAACGCCACCGCATCGCGAGGCGGCGCCGGCACGCGTCGGGTGACCACGCGCCACACCAGCGCCGCCAGCCCCAACGCACCCAGCCACACCACCAACGGAATGCCACGCGGCCACGCGAGCCAGCGGCCATCGGTCAGCGCCCACGCGCCCAGGGCGATCACGAGCAGCACCGCGGCGAGCGCACTCGCGGTGTGCATCGCCCGCACGCGCCACGTCAGCGCCTGCGCTTCGCGCTCCACACGATCGTGCAGCGTCATGCGTGCTCCTGCAGCGCGCGCGCGCAGCGATGGGTCATGGCGTCACGCGGCTCGTGACCGCATACACAAAGAGGTTCACACCCATGCGGATCGCCCGCTCGTGCAACTCGGGTGGGTCGCCCGCGTGCGTGCCGATGTCTTCCCACCCGTTCCCGAGATCGGCGGAGTAGCTGTAGTACACCGCCAGTCGATCCCCCAAAAAGATGCCAAGCCCTTCGGCAGGCTTGCCATCGTGTTCGTGGATCTTCGGCAACCCGCCCGGCATGTCATACACGACGTGATAGATCGGATGACGCACAGGCACCGGTACCAACGGACGATCGGGAAAGAGCTGCGCGAGCATCTTGCGCGCGCTCTCGTCGAGTCCGTAGTTGTCGTCGATGTGCAGAAAGCCGCCCCGCGTGAGATACTCGCGCAGTCGCGCGATCTCGGCGGCCGAGAGCACCATCTCCCCATGTCCGGTCGCGTGCAGGAACGGATAGGAGAACAGCGCCTCGTCGGTGAGGCGCACCTTTCCCTCGGAGCGCTCCACGGGCAAGGCGGTGCGTTCGGCGATGGCCGCAAGCAGATTGGGCAGACTGGACGGATTGGCGTACCAGTCGCCGCCCCCGTCGTACTGCAGTCGCGCGATTGCGAGCCGCGGGGTCGTATACGTCGCTGCCACGCCGGTGGTGCGCGCCGTCGTGTGCGCGGCCGACGCATGACGCGCGGCGAGACCCGACAGGCTCGTCGCCACGATCACACCGGCAAGCACCATGGCCCGACGCACACCGCGTGGTCCATGCGCCAGTTCGCGCGCGCGCCGATTCATGCGTCGTGCACCAGCGCGTACGCGGCGTTGCGCGCGACGCCATGCACGCTTGTGAGCTCGGCCATGATGTCACGCGCACTCGCGCCCGCCGCGCGGCGCTCCGCAACGAGCGCACGCAACGTGTCTTCGGATGGAGCGGCGGCGGGCGGCGCGGCGGACAGCACGATGACGATCTCTCCCCGGGGTGGCGTGACGGAGTAGTACGCGGCGAGGTCGGCGAGCGTTCCGCGTCGAAACTCCTCGTAACGCTTGGTCAGTTCGCGGGCGACCACGACCGGGCGGTCGGGGCCGGCCACAGCGGCCAGATCCTCGAGGGTGGACGCAAGGCGGGTGGGTGCCTCGTACAGTACCACGGAATGCGGACAATGGGAGGCCCACGTGATCATCTCGGCGCGCTCGCGTCCCTTGCGCGGCAGAAACCCGAGGATCGTGCTGGGGTGCGCCGGATCGTGCTGGGGTGCGCCGGCAGCCCCGCCCCTACGAGCGCCGACAGCGCGGCCGACGCGCCCGGGACCGGGACCACCCGATGCCCGGCGTCCACCACGGCGCGGACGAGGCGTTCCCCCGGATCGGACAGCAACGGCGTCCCCGCGTCACTCACGAACGCCACGGCCTCGCCGGCGGCCAGCGCGGCGACGAGCGAGGCTGCAGCCCGCGCCTCGTTGTGCTCGTGCGCCGCCTGCGTGGGCGTGCGAATGCCATAGCGTGCGAGCAGCGTGCGCGTGTGGCGCGTGTCCTCGCACAGGATGCGCTGCACGCCGTCGAGCACGGCCAGGGCGCGCAACGAAAGATCCCCGAGGTGGCCGATCGGTGTGCTCACGACA
Source organism: Gemmatimonadaceae bacterium (assembly GCA_025453875.1). Taxonomy (GTDB): domain Bacteria; phylum Gemmatimonadota; class Gemmatimonadetes; order Gemmatimonadales; family Gemmatimonadaceae; genus JAABRT01. Next base: position 4,046 of record JALOPN010000230.1, read on the forward strand.
TAGAGCACACCGGCCTCGACC